>CAMOIZ010000114.1 GCA_946616385.1 uncultured Bacteroidales bacterium
TTCGAGCAGGCGCTTGCGGATGCCGAAGTTGTTCTCCTCGACCTTCTTCTGCGCGCGCTCGATGGTGGACGAGAGCATGGAACTCTCGAGGGCTTCGTCGTCCTTCATGCCCAGGCGGTCCACCACGCCGGCGATACGCTCGGATCCGAACAGACGCATGAGCTTGTCTTCCAGCGAGATGTAGAACACGGAGGAACCCGGGTCGCCCTGACGGCCGCTTCGTCCGCGCAGCTGCCTGTCGACGCGGCGGCTGTCGTGACGTTCCGTGCCTATGATGGCAAGTCCGCCCGCCGCCTTCACTTCCGGCGAAAGCTTGATATCGGTACCACGGCCCGCCATGTTGGTGGCGATGGTCACGGTACTGCTCTGTCCGGCCTGTGCGACGATTTCCGCCTCACGGGCGTTCTCCTTGGCATTCAGCACGTTGTGACGGATTCCGCGCATCTTGAGCATGCGGCTCAGGAGCTCGGAAGTCTCAACGTCGGTGGTACCCACCAGCACCGGACGCCCGGCGGAGGAGAGTTCCACTATCCTGTTGATGACGGCGGCGTATTTGGCCTTCTTGGTCTTGTAGATGAGGTCGTCCTGGTCGTCGCGGATAACCGGACGGTTGGTGGGGATGACCATCACGTCGAGCTTGTAGATGCTCCAGAACTCGCCCGCCTCGGTCTCTGCCGTACCGGTCATACCCGCGAGCTTGTGATACATCCTGAAGTAATTCTGGAGGGTGATGGTTGCAAAGGTCTGTGTGGCAGCCTCCACCTTCACGTTCTCCTTGGCCTCCACGGCCTGGTGCAGACCGTCGCTCCAGCGGCGTCCTTCCATCACGCGGCCCGTCTGCTCGTCGACGATCTTGATCTTGCCGTCCACGATGATGTAGTCGATGTCCTTCTCGAACATCGTGTAGGCCTTGAGCAGCTGGTTCACGGTGTGGATACGCTCGCTCTTGAGGGAGAAGTCCTCCATCAGGGCGTCCTTGCGCTGCTGCTTCTCCTCGAGGGAGATGTCGCCCATGTTCTGGATGGCGGCTATTCCGCTGCCGACGTCGGGAATCACGAAGAAATCTTCGTTTCCGACAGCGTTTGCAAGCACCTCGTGGCCCTTGTCGGTCATGTCGACGGAGTGGAGCTGCTCGTTGATCACGAAGTACAGAGGGTCGGTGACCACCGGCATCTCGCGCTCGTTATCCTGCATGTAGTAGTTCTCCGCCTTCTGGAGCAGCACCTTCATGCCGGGCTCGCTCAGGAATTTGATAAGGGGAGAATACTTGGGGAGACCCTTGTGTGCGCGCAGGAGGAGTTTTCCGCCTTCCTGCTCGTCACCGGCGGCGATGGCCTTCTTGGCATCGTTCAGCACCTGGTTCACAAGGCTGCGCTGTGCCTGGTAGAGCCTCTCTACATAGGGACGGAACTCCATGTACTGGCCGTCGTCCTCCGCCTTTGCGACAGGACCGGAAATGATGAGAGGGGTACGGGCGTCGTCGATGAGCACGGAGTCGACCTCATCCACGATTGCATAGTGATGCTTGCGCTGCACGAGGTCGTCGGAGTTGATGGCCATGTTGTCGCGCAGGTAGTCGAAACCGAACTCGTTGTTGGTTCCGAAGGTTATGTCGCATTCGTATGCCCTGCGGCGGGCGTCGGAGTTGGGCTGATGCTTGTCGATGCAGTCTACGCTGAGTCCGTGGAACATATACAGAGGGCCCATCCACTCGGAGTCACGTTTGGAGAGGTAGTCGTTCACGGTCACCACGTGCACTCCCTTGCCTGCGAGGGCGTTCAGGAACACCGGCAGGGTTGCAACCAAAGTCTTTCCTTCACCGGTCGCCATCTCCGCGATCTTGCCTTCGTGGAGGGCGATGCCGCCGATGAGCTGCACATCGTAATGCACCATGTCCCAGGTGATTTCGTTGCCGCCGGCCACCCACTTGTTGTGGTAGACAGCCTTGTCGCCGTCGATGGTCACGAAGTCGTGGTTCGCGGCGAGGTCGCGGTCGAAGTCGTTGGCTTCCACCACTATCTCCGCGTTCTGGGCAAGGCGGCGGGCCGTGGACTTCACGATGGCAAACGCCTCGGGAAGGATTTCGTCAAGGGCCTTCTCTATCGCTTCGTCCTCGTCTTTCACGAGTTTGTCGGATTCGGTGGCGAGTTTCTCTTTCTCGGCCACGGGAATATCCTTGTCGAGTTCGAGTTTTATTTCAGCGATACGGTCCTCGAAGGGTTTTTCGACTTCGCGAAGATGTGCGCGCAATTTTGCGGAATGTGCACGAAGATCGTCCGCTGACAATTTGTCAATTTCATCGTATGATGCAAGGATCTTGTTCAACAGGGGCTTGACCGCTTTGTAGTCGCGGTCGGCCTTGGAGCCGAACAATGCTTTGATTACGTTTGCCAGTGCCATATTTATAAAGTAAGTGTAGTCTGCAAATTTAACTAATTATTGGCTATTACAAAAATTTTGCCTATGTTTGCAGACGCATTTTGCAGGATTAGCACATCGGTAGTGCATTGGCTTCCCAAGCCAAGGAGGAGGGTTCGACTCCCTTATCCTGCTCAAAAAGCAGGGCCGGCCCTGCTTTTTTTTTTGCAGAAGGCGCAATTGTCATATCCGATAATCCGACAGATTCTGAAGGCCGGGGAGTTTGTAGTAAGCTTCCACCACGTCGCCGCGCAGCCAGACCTTGCGGCCGAGCATCGACGGATTGTCCACCAGATTCAGCGCATTGCGGATGTCGCCCGCCGCGAGCTGCACACTCATGCAGAGGCTCCTGTCGCGGCACGATGCCGCATCGGCGATCAGCAGGTTCGTGCGCGAGGAAAACGGCCCCTCGAAAGAGCAGGAGGCCGAAGAGAGATCCCCACCCACGACATATCCGCACACCCAGACATCCTTCGAACCGGCCATTCCACGGGCAACGCTCACGCTCACCGCATCCGGAGTTGTAACGGTCGAGCCCGGGCCCTCCGAAGCACTGCCATCCCAGGCATAGGAGGACTCGCTCCACACCCTTGAAGTATCTACCCGGACATTCACCGACATCCCAGAAACAAGCAGCGCCGAAGGCATCTTCTCCCCTACCGTCAGACGCAGCGTAAGCACCTCTCCTGCAAGCAGTTCCATGGTATGCACGGGAATGGTCTTCCCATTATGGTTAAGCAGGACCGACACCGCCCCGGGGCGGAAATAGGCCGTCCGGCTTTCGGAGTACCCGTGTGCCAGCGTCCCTTCCGCGCTCCGCAGGAAGACGGTGCCGTCCTTGTACACCGCCACGAAACTCTCGCTCAGCAGCAGCCGAAGTCCGGCATTCCGCTGCGAGGCCACAAGTTCTATCTCACTCACCTGCCCTTCCGCCAGGCTCACGCTGCGCGAATCACCATACACCGGGCACTCATAGGCAGGCACTTCAAATACGCCGGAAGTCATCGTAATCTGATAATCGCCGGGGTCCAGTTCGAACTCCGCAGGCCTTTCTCCCCAAAGCCCGTACCAGACGGTCTTGCCGCCCTTCGAGAGAGTCAGTTCATAATTATTTATGTCGTAAGGATCCGAGGTCGCCTTGGATGCGGCGACATCGCAGGTCAGACGCAGCACGGCCGGTTCTTTGACGGCGGGCACGGGAGCGAGGCAGGAAACATACAGAGGGGCTGCCAGGGCAGCGCAGAAAAAAGACAGGTTTTTCATAACTTTTTTCCAGCAAAAATATAGGGAAAAATGCGGAAAAACAGGCCATAAATGTCGATTTTTTAAGTTTCCGACATGCAAACTTAAAAAAAGCGTCAATACACTAAATTACATAAAAATTTCACGGGGACCCGCATCACTGCGAGCACCCCGCTACTTAACCTAAACTTAAACTATGAAAAACT
>CAMOIZ010000115.1 GCA_946616385.1 uncultured Bacteroidales bacterium
ATGAAAGGAGTGCCCTCCGTGTCGAGCCTGCACCACTGCCATCCGGCTTTGTAGAAATCCACCTTGTGTGCATAGGGGAAAATCAGGTAGGGGGC
This sequence comes from uncultured Bacteroidales bacterium, assembly GCA_946616385.1. Lineage (GTDB taxonomy): Bacteria > Bacteroidota > Bacteroidia > Bacteroidales > UBA932 > Cryptobacteroides. The sequence goes on from CAMOIZ010000115.1 coordinate 96, forward strand.
CTCGAGCCCTTTCGACTTGTGGATAGTGATGACCCTCACGGCGTCCGTGCCTTCCGGAGAACTGATCGTCAGTTTGGCGTCGTTCCAGTGGTGCAGATACTCCCGGAGTTCGTTTCCGTTGGAGGCGCACCACTCCCGCAGGTCGTCCATGAACGCCTGGATGTAGAGGGTTTCCCCTTCGAAGTCTTCCGGGGAACTCTCGTGCAGCTGCCTCAGCAGCACTTCGCACAGGTCGGTCAGGGAATGGAATTCGTCGGGGAACTCCACGGCCTCGGTGCGGGCAAGGTAGCTGTTTATCTTGTCGTCCGGATTCTCGTGGTTGGCGAGGATGCCGGTGAGTTTGCGGAGAATCTTGGAAGATTTCAGGTTAAGGGAATCGTCCGACACGACGGGTATCCCGTCCTGAATCAAGGCGTTGGCTATGGTGGAGCCTTCGGCGTTCGCCCTCACCAGAACGGTGATTTCGCCGTAGCGGGCACCTGCCGAGACGGCATCTGCAATGGACTCCCTGACCTTGGAAATCTGTTCGTCTTTTCCGCAGAAACTCACGCGCACCAGCCCTTCCCGGGCATCGTCCGTCATGATCTTCTGCTTGACGTCGGCATAAAGCCCGGGATGCCCTGCAATCTTGGATGCGAAATCGAAGAAGGCATTGTTGAAGTTAACGATGTTGCGCAGGCTTCTCCAATTTTCCTGCTTGGGTTCTACCTTGGCAAGAGGGAAGTCCTCGTTCACCTTGTGGTCCAGCAGGGTCCAGTCGGAATCGCGCCAGCGGTAGATGCTCTGCTTCACGTCGCCCACTATCAGGTTCTTGTGGTCGTTCGCGTCGCTCTCCTTGAGCAACGGGCGGAAGTTCTCCCACTGAATGTTGGAAGTGTCCTGGAACTCGTCTATCAGGAAGTTCTCGTAGCGCACTCCCATCTTCTCGTACACGAAGGGAGCGTCGCTGCCGGCTATGATATCCTTGAGGATGACGTTCGATTCGTCGAGCACCATCACGTTCTTCTCTTTGAGGAGTTCCCTGTAGGAACGGTAGAATTCCCCGGCGAGCCCGAGGCTGAAGCTCATGTCGCGCAGCAGCCAGGCCGTGCAGTACCAGGTGTAGCGCTCTCCGAACAGAAGATCGCAGAAAACGCTGCCGTCGGCCTCCTTCATCAGGGTTGCCTTGCACTGGGGGATCATCTCCCAGGTCTTGAAGCCCTTGAGGTAGGGGGCGAGCTGTTTTACGGAATTGGCCTTGCTGACAACTACGTCCTTTGCGGCTGCGTTGAGTTCGTCGGTGAAGTCCCCGATTATCTGCTCGCAGTTCGCGCGTATGGCCTGCAGGTTCTTCTTGCTGAAGCGCTTCTGGAGCTCGTCGGTGGAGCCGGCACCCTGCATCATCAGGCGGCCGCCCATCTCATAGAGACTCTCTTCGATGTTGACGCGCTTGCCCTGCGAGAGGTCGGTAGCCACGCTGCGCTGCATCCAGTCCAGGATTTCCGTGTCTTTCCTGGTGAGGGAATCGAGGATGCGGTCCATGGCTTCGCGGATCAGGGAGTCTTTGTCCAGGTCTATCTGATAATCGGCGACCTGCCCGATCTCCCTCGCGAAGGCCTTCAGCGCCTGCTGGAAGAATTTGTCGATGGTGCTGACCGCGAAGGCGCTGTAGTCGTGGAGGATGTCGCGCAGCATCTCCCGTTCGTTCTTGTCGGACGATTCCGAGAGAAACTTCAGGATGCGGCCCTTCATCTCGGCCGTGGCCTTGTTGGTGAAAGTTACGGCAAGGATGTGCCTGTAGGCATATTTGCCGGTGAGCAGCGATATATACTCTTTCGCGAGGGCGTATGTCTTGCCCGACCCTGCGGAGGCTTTCAGAATCTTTATCATCGTCCGCAAATGGTTTTGAAGTCACAATATTCGCAGGTCTTCGTGTCCGATGTCCTGTTCCACGGCACGTCCTTGTCGCGCAGTTCGTCCAGCAGCAGGGCCACCCGCTCTTTCATCAGGCGCCGGAATTCCGGACTTGCCGGCACGCTCCGGGGCTTCTGCACGAAGAGATCTGTGGTCTGGTAGATGCAGTTCTCGAGAGCGCTGCCTTCCGCACGGAGGTCCCTGTCGAGAAACTCGTCGTAGAGGTAGAGCTGCAGGGCAATCTTCGGCCGCTTGGAGTTGTCGGGGCCGAACAGGGCGTCCACCACCTGCTGCGCGTTGCCGTCGTCGATCAGGATGTCCTGGTCGGAAACCTTGCCCGTCTTGTAGTCCACTACTCGCACCGTTCCCCGCTCGAACGAGTCCAGACGGTCGATGAATCCCTTGAAATGGAAGCCGCCGATGTCCTTGTAGCGTTTGAGCTCGAGGCCCAGGATGCGGAACGAAGCGAGCCCTTTTTCCTGCAGCAGGGCAAGGTCGGTGCGCAGTATCTGCTCCGCATATTTCAATATCAGATCCTCGAATATGAGGTTCCTGCCCTCGACCTCGTCGGTGTGCAGCTGTTCCATTATCAGCGCCTCGATGATGCTGCGGATGCGCTCCTTGCCGGCAAGCAGCTCTTCGAGGTAGGACCTGCTTATCTCCTTGCGGTCGGAGTAGAGAGTCTGCATCGTCTTGTGGAGGACGTCTCCGAGCATCCCGGCATCCAGCGCTTCGCTCACCTCGTCCGCCGCCTTCAGCTCCTTCACCTTCGAGAAATAGAACTTGGCCGGGCAGGCCAGATAGTTCTGCAGTGCGGATGCCGAAAGATGGAATCCGTCCTCCTGCATCTTCTCGATGTCGCCGTCCGTCTTGGGAATGGCCCCTTCCACCTGTGCCTCCCTTATGGGGGCCTTCACAACATAGCGGCGGATGTCGAAGTCGTAGAGCATCTGCATCTGGCGTATGTAGCGGCTCTCCTCGCCGCTGCGGCTGAGTTCCGTGCGGGAATCGAAGATCAGCCAGACGTTCTGCGCGCGCTGGATGAGGCGGTAGAAGTAGTAGGCCCAGACTGCATCCTGGTATTCATAGGTAGGCAGGCCGAAACCCTTGCGGAGTTCGGCGGGGATGAACGAAGGGGATACCGCCCTGCGGGGGAAGATGCCCTCGTTGCAGGAGAGGATGATGAGATTCTCGAAATCCAGGGCGCGCGTTTCCAGCGGGCCCATTATCTGCATGCCCAGCAGGGGTTCCCCGTCGAAGGGAACGCTGGCGCGGCCTGCGAGCTGCCCGAAGAGACGCCACCAGGTGCGTGGCTGTATCTGGAGGTTCAGGCTCTGCAGACGGGTGGCAGCCTTGTAGGCGAACATCGCGAAGTCGAGTTCCATCTGCATTCCTCCATGCTGCTTCAGCAGGGGAGCGAGACCAAGCAGGAATTCGCGCACGTACTGCCCCGGATCCGTCGCCGGACGGAATATGAGTTCGAGTATGGCGCTGCCCCGGAAGGCCTCCTGCGGCACATAGTATCTGGCCTCTTCCCTTACCTTTTTCACGATTGCGCTTCCCGCTTCGTCCAGAATGCTTCGCAGTATGCTGTTGCTGAAGATGTTCCAGATGTGCCTGTGATAAAACTGCACCGAGCCGTTCCTTTCCCTTGCGTTAAGTTGCATGGCGGCGATGTCGTCCATAAGTGCGGTGAATTCGCTGTCGCCCATGGGGTAGCCCATCGTCACGTTGACGTTTTTTATCTGCGGCGGAATCGAATTCAGTACATTCAGCAGAAGCCCTTCATCCGGCAGAACTATTGCGGTGTTGATGTCGAT
>CAMOIZ010000116.1 GCA_946616385.1 uncultured Bacteroidales bacterium
ATTTTTCAAATGCAATATTCTTATTAAATTTGCTCGCGAAAAAATGGAAAACATCGACTTACTCGAACAGATTCTGAACAAAGCGTCGAAAGTGCTTGTAGTGGTTCACACACATCCTGACGGAGATGCCATAGGCAGCGGCGTGGCCACCACCGTATATCTTCGCGAGCGCTTTTCCAAGGACGCCACTCTGATGATACCGGACGCCGCTCCTGCCAACCTTTCCTTCGTTTCAGAGGGCATAGGCATCGTGGATGCATCAAGGATGCCGGAAGAAGCCGGTAAACTGATTGAAGAAGCCGACTTGATCATCATCCAGGACCTCAACCAACTTCACCGTACGGAGCAGCTGAGCGTCCCGATCCAGGAATCCAAGGCCGTGAAAGTGCTGATAGACCATCACCTGAAACCCGACCTGGAGCACTTCACGCTGGTATTCTCCGAGCCGGGGAGATCTTCGACCTGCGAGCTCTTGTATTTCATCCTGAAGGAAATCGAGGGTGGAGACCTTTCACGCATCCCCGCCCGCAGCCTGATGGCGCTGATGACAGGGATGACCACCGACACCAACAACTTCGCCAATTCCGTAACGCCCGACACCCTGCTGATGGCCGCAGAACTCCTGCAGGCGGGAGTCGACCGCGAACTCATACTCCAGAACATCTATCAAAAAGACCGCGAACAGCGCCTGAAGGCATTTGCCGACATGCTTTCGTCGCATCTGGTGATACTCCCCTCCGGCATTTCGTACATGATCATGACAGAAGAACTGCATGACGCATACGGGCTGAAGGAAGGTGAAACCGACACGCTGGTGAACATACCTCTCGAACTGGAAAAGGTGCGCCTGAGCATCTTCCTGCGGGAGGAAGGAGGCCTCTTCCGCGTGAGCATCAGGTCCAAGCGCGGCCTCTCCGCCCGCAACATGGCTGCAGAGTATTTCCATGGCGGAGGGCATGAACTCGCCGCCGGTGGCAAGATTTTCTGGCCGGGCGACATTCCCGAAAAAGGCGCGGCCGCAGCATATATTGAAGAAATTGCGGCACGATTTCTGCGAAACGAAAACGCGAACTGATACATTATGAAACTGAAACATATAGCAATAGCCGGACTCGCCGTCACACTTGCCTGCGCATGTGCAAAAACACCGTCGGCAGGCCTGAATGACGACGCCAAACGTTATTTCGACGCCTGGATCAGCCAGACGCATCCGAATGCCGTACGCACTCCGCTCGGCGCCTACGTCATCAGCGAAACCGCCGGCACGGGCGAAAGCGCCGGATCACATCCCTTCATAAGGGTGAATCTCAGTTCCTATTCACTCAAGGGAGATCTTTCCCAGACAACGCTTGAAAGCGTCGCCAGGAGAAACGGCTCATACAGCAAGACTTCCTACTACGGCCCCATGATAGCTTACCGCGGGGAAGAACTCGAAACCCTCGGAGCAGGCATCGAAGAAGCGATCTCCACCATGAAGATAGGAGGCAGGAAGACTGTCGCAGTGCCGGGATGGCTCAGCGAAGCGGAGCGTTTCGACAATGAAGAAGAATACGTGAAGAACTGCTCCGGCACCGACATCGTCTACGAACTCGAACTTGTGGACGCCTTCGATGACGTCGACGCCTGGGAGAGGGATTCCCTGATCAGGTTCATGGCGGCCAACTATCCCGATGCCGTGGAAGATGAAGAATATGAAGGATTCTTCTATGTTAAGGGTACGGAAGGCCCTGGGGACAAGGAAATCAAGGCGGACTCCACCGTGTATATCAATTACACCGGACGGCTGCTGAACGGTCAGGTGTTCGACACGACCGTTGCCGACACCGCGAAGGTCTGGAATCTGTATTCAAGCAGCAAAACCTACAGCCGTCAGAAGGTCAAATGGTACAGCGCCGACGGTGATTTCACAGGCATAACCCTTGGCGACGACGGAACCACGGTAATCACAGGCTTCGCCCTCGGGCTCAGCAAGATGCACCAGTACGAGGCCGGCAAGTGCTTCTTCGTTTCGAAATACGGATACAGCGCTTCCGGCTCGGGATCTTCGATTCCGTCCTACTCCCCTCTCTGCTTCGAACTTGAAATGACGGAGGAACCCTGATATGGCTCCTCTTGAACTGGAGACAAAGAAAATCGGCACTTTGCTGAAAGAATACGCGGTCCCTGGCATCATAGCCATGACCGCGAGTTCTTTGTATAATATGGTTGACAGCATCTACATCGGACACATAAAAGATGTGGGGGCCCTCGCCATCTCCGGTCTAGCCGTCACCTTCCCGATAATGAATCTCGGTTCGGCCATAGGCACGCTTGTGGGCGTCGGTGCATCCACTCTGGTGTCGATGCTGCTGGGGCAGAAGAATTATGCGACCGCCAACAAGGTGCTGCCCAACGTGGTGACGCTGAACGTGGTTCTGGGAGCGCTGTTCTCCATACTGGTGCTTGCGTTTCTGAGGCCCGTGCTGTTCTTTTTCGGAGCCAGCGAGGCAACCTATCCCTTCGCCCGGGATTACATGATAATAATCCTTGCCGGATTCATCATCACGCATCTGTATTTCGGGCTGAACAGCATGATACGCGCCACGGGCAACCCCAAACTTGCAATGGGGCTTACGCTGTTCACGGTCATTTCGAACGCCATTCTGGATCCCATCTTCATTTTCGTTTTTGACATGGGGGTGAAAGGCGCGGCCATAGCCACCGTACTCTGCCAGACCATCTCGCTGATATACAGCATAATATACTTTTCGTCCGGAAGGAACATAGTGCACTTCGGCAAGCGCATTTTCGGCTTCAGCCGCAAGATCGCGCGCACCTCGCTGGGCATCGGGCTCGGCCCTTTCCTGATGAACAGCGCTGCGTGCATAGTGACAATGTTTATCAACCAGCAACTGCGTGCCTACGGCAGCGACCTCGCAATCGGAGCGTACGGCATCATCGGCCGCATCTCTTTCCTGTTCCTTATGGTGGTGATGGGCCTCAATCAGGGCATGCAGCCTATAGCGAGCTACAACTACGGCGCAGGCAAAGGTCTGCGCGTGAAAGAGGTATACAAACTCACCGTGTTCTGGGCCACCCTGGTATGTTGTTTCGGATTCGTCATCTGCGAGCTTTTCCCCGGGGCGGCAGTGAGCATGTTTACCAACGACGCGGAACTGAAAGGGATTGCAACGCATGGCATGCGCATCATGAACTGTCTCTTCCCGATCATCGGTTTCCAGATAGTGAGCACCAATCTTTTCCAGTGCCTGGGAATGGTCAAGAAGAGCGTGTTCCTCTCGCTCAGCCGCCAATTGATCTTCCTGCTTCCGGCCTTGTATGTGCTTCCTCTTTTCTTCGGGATAGAAGGCGTCTGGGCCAGTTATCCCGTGTCCGACCTGCTTGCATTCATCTTTACCCTCATATTGATAATACGTCTGATACGCCAACTGGAAGCCAATGAGAATCCCCGATAAGAAATACCTCATCGCCGCCGCGGCACTCGCAGCCGTCATCGTTCTTGTCATCGCCCTGCCATCCGGCAAAAACGGCAAGAAGGAGTCGCGCAGCATACGCGGAATCAACGCACTGATTACCAACGAGATGTCGAGCCGCGAAAACCTTGCGAAGCTCGACCGCGACGCCACTGTTTTCATGCAGCGCTGGCAGATTCGCGGAATGGAGCTCGCAGTCATGCGCAAGGATTCACTTCTCTTCGCAAAGGGCTACGGACTGGCCGACCAGGAGAAGGAAGAGCCCATGCGCCCAGGCACCATCATGAGGGTGGCTTCCGTGAGCAAGCTCATCACGGCCGCAGGCATCA
>CAMOIZ010000117.1 GCA_946616385.1 uncultured Bacteroidales bacterium
ACCTTCTTGAAAAGGGTATAGCCGGGATCGCAGTAGGGGATATAGAGCGCATCCGGGAACAGCTCCTTGCACTTGGCTTCTGCCTGCACCGAGCACATCAGGGCGTTGACTGCGGTAGGGTGCAGATGAACCACGAATGCATAGCTTATGGCATTGTGCATCGAAGTCTCCACGGAAGGACGGCGGTCTTTGGTTATGCATGCCGCAGCCAGGTCGTCCTTCACCTGGGCTTCACGCTCGGCGGTGTCGGCGCTGTAGGCCTTGGTTCCCATGGGATTCAACTTGGCGCGGTCCAGCACGGCAAAGCCGTCTTCGTCTATCGTCGCGAGTGCGTGGCCGCTGGCTTTCACCCAAAGGCGGTCTGCTGTCTTGAAAGAAGTATTGCCGCCCCCGGCAATTACGAAACGTGAATCTGCCCCGTACCTGCGGGACACCTCTATCAATTGTTCAATCTCTTTCATTTGATGCATTTTTGAATTAGTTCTTCGCCTGCTGCAATGGAATCAAGCCCTGCCTGGTGCGCAGCGATGACGCAGGCTCCACGATAGTTGATGGCTTTCAGCTTGTCGGAAAGGTCGGCGGCATCGCGCGTGCGGAGTTTGATGGGCTCCATGGCGGGAGTATTGTGCTCCGAACCGAAACTCACTATGAACCCTTCGTCTTCCAGGTATCCGGCATACTGCTCCAGCACGGCGGTGGTGTTTCGCGTGGTGATGAACTCCACGCTGCGGAAACCACGCTTCTTGAGGGTGTCCGCCGCTTTCTGGAGGTCTCCCTCGAAATCGGTGAAATTCCCCTTGGCGTCATCTGCCAGGAAAGGATAGGTGGGGATGCCACCCGCCGCCTCGATGATGCGCTGAACGGTAGTCATGGGCAGGAAAGCCTTGGGATCTTCCGGCACGAAAGCGGCTCCGCCCGCCTTCAGCAGACGGCTGCGGATTTCGTTCTCGATGGCCGCGACGTTGCTCACATCCGATTTCGCAGGCTGCCCGAAGATCTTCTCGTAATGCTCCGCGGCTGTCTGGAGCTCCGACGCGGACGCTTTTTTTGCTTGAGCGTCGGAGACTCCAGCAGTCGCCGCACGCTCTACGGCAAGCCGCATGGCCTTGGCAAGATGCCTCTCGCGGATGGAACCGTGGGTGAGTTCTTCGGCAATCTGCGCGAAGTCCAGGGTGAACTCCTCGCCGACGGCCTTCAGATGCTCGTTCAGTTTGGCGCACATGCGCTCCACCTGGGCATTGCTCTCGGCCTTGACGTCCGCGAGCTGCCTGGCTTCTTCGCCGGAAAGGATGACAGGATAAGCCAGCCCCTTGCCGCTGATATAAGTACGGCCCGGATTGTTGGGATCGTTCACGCGCAGGCCTGCCGCCTGATCCTCGGCGTTGAGGGAGATGAACTCGATGCCAAAAAGAGGGAAGAGGGCGCGCTCTGCGCAGCCCTCCTTCCACTCCCTGTATCCGTCCATCGAATAGAAATCGTTGATTCCCACTACCTTGACTCCTTCGGAAGCGGCCATGTCGAGGGCCTGCTTCACATCGCTGAAAGCGCTGAAGGAGTATGGGGTGTGCAGATGGGCATTTACATCTACCATGGCTTACACACCTTTCTTTGCACGGAGAATCTGCTGTGCGGACGTAAAGTTTCCGGTGGGAACATATCCGGGCAGCGGGACCATCTTCTCGTTGATCACGTCCAGGAACCAGCTCGGCTGAGGGAAGAATGCCTCTTCGAGTTCGTGGCAAGGAGTGATCCAGTTGCGGGAACCGAGCACCACGGGAGCTGCGTCGAGGTAGTCGAAGCAGAGGTCGGCGATGTTGGCTGCGAGGTCGTTGAGGAAGGATCCGCGTGCGGAAGCGTCGCCGGCGATGATGATGCGGCCTGTCTTCTTGACACTCTCGATGACCTTCTCGTAGTTGAAAGGAACGAGGGTGCGGGCGTCGATGACCTCGGCCTCGAGTCCGTACTTCTCCTTGAGTTCGTCGGCCGCCTTGAGGGCGCGGTAGAGAGTTGCTCCGATGGTGAGGAAGGTGACATCCTTGCCTTCGCGCTTGACGTCGGGCTCTCCGAGAGGAATCTCATAGTATCCTTCGGGAACACCGCCCTCGTGGAACTGCTCGCCTATGCCGTAGAGGCGCTGGCTCTCGAAGAAGATGACAGGGTCGGTGCCCTGCAGGGCGCTGTTCATGAGGCCCTTGGCATCGTAAGGAGTGACGGGGAAGACGACCTTCAGGCCCGGGATATGGGTGCAGAGGGAAGTCCAGTCCTGGGAGTGCTGTGCACCGTACTTGGAACCGACGGATACGCGCACGACCACAGGCATCTTGAGGATGTTGCCGGACATTGCCTGCCACTTGGGCAGCTGGTTGAAGATTTCGTCGCCGCAGCATCCGAGGAAGTCGCAGTACATGATTTCGGGGATCACGCGGCCGCCGCACATGGCATAACCGATGGCGGTGCCGATGATGGCCGCCTCGGCGATGGGGCTGTTGAAGAGGCGGTGATAGGGGAGTGCTTCGGTGAGCCCACGGTAAACGGCGAATGCGCCGCCCCACTCACGGTTCTCCTCGCCGTATGCCACGAGGGAAGAATCCTTGTAGAAACGGTCTATGACAGCCTCGAACACACCGTCGCGGAAGTTGTACATCTTCATGCTGCTGACGGGTTTGCCGTCCTTGTCGAGGTAGAAGCGGCTCTTGCCTGCGATCTGCTTGACGCGGGGATTCTCCTCGAGAGGCATGAGCACGTCGGGTTTGGCGTCGCCGAAAGAATCGACGCTGCCGTTCGAGAACATCATGTCGCCGAGGAGTTCGTTCTCCTTCACGAGGTCCATGCGGGGAGACAGCTCGGGATCGATGGCGAGCTTGTACATCTCGAAGATGATGTCCTTCATCTTTGCCTGGATGGCGTCGAGGTCTTCCTGGGTGGCTACGCCGGCTTCGATAAGTTTCTTGCCGAAAGCGACGATGCAGTCTTCTGCTTCCCAGGCTGCGATTTCTTCCTTGGTACGGTATGAGCTCTGGTCCGAAGGGGAGTGTCCGCTATAGCGGTAGGTTACGACGTCGAGCAGGGCCGGTCCTTCCTTCTTCTCGAGGAGGGCCTTCTTGCGGCGGAATGCGTCGATCACTGCGAGGGGATCATATCCGTTTACGCGCTCTGCATGCCATGCTTCGGGGTTGAAACCTGCGCCGAGGCGTGCGGGGAAGGTGTATCCCATGGTCTCGCCCTTGGTCTGGCCGCCCATTGCATACTGGTTGTCCATCACGTTGATGAGCACCGGCAGGCCGCCCTTCATGTCGCCCTCCCAGAGGGTGTGGAACTGGTCCATCGATGCGAAGGTCATGCCTTCGAGCACGGGGCCGCGGGCCATTGCGCCGTCGCCGAGGTTGGCGACCACGATGCCCTTCTTGCGGTTGACTTTCTTATAGAGAGCGGCTCCCACTGCGATGGAACCGCTGCCGCCCACGATGGCATTGTTGGGATAGATTCCGAAAGGAGTGAAGAAGGTGTGCATGCTTCCGCCCAGGCCCTTGTTGAAACCGGTGGTGCGGGCGAATATCTCGGCGATAGCGCCGTAGATCAGGAAGCGTATGCCGAGTTCCTTGGTGTCCTTGCCCTTGTATCCCTTCTTGGCTACTTCCAGGGTTGCTCCGCCCCAGAACTCTTCCATGATCTTCTTGAGTTCCTTTTCGGGGAGGATCTGGATGCTGCGCAGACCCTTGGCGAGGATTTCGCCGTGGCTGC
>CAMOIZ010000118.1 GCA_946616385.1 uncultured Bacteroidales bacterium
GGCGAACTGGCGCAGTTGGGAATGAAGGCGCGATCGGTTAAGCTACCGGGCGCGGGAAGGAAGTTACCGGGATTTGGCAATAAGGTCCTGGAAGAGGGGGAGGAAGGTGGGGTCGCCGGCATCCACGAGACATTCAGGGTGGAACTGGACGCACAGGATGCTGCCGTCGCGCTGTTGGCGCTTACCCTTGCGCTGCGGGGCGAGCCATTCCCAGGCTTCGATCACGCCGTCGGCAGAACGGGCCACTACGCGCACGCCTGTGCCGGGATTCTTGACGGCCTGATGGTGAAAAGAGTTGACCATTACTGAGTCGCGGCCCAGCAGGGCGTGAAGGTGCGAATCGGGGTCGATGTATATCCAGTGGGTGGCGACGGAATCCGACTCTGTTTGAAAATGGCGGATGGCGCCCTGGCCCGGCGAAACTCCGCCCAGGCCCTGCAAAGCTCCGTCCGGCAAAACTCCGTCCAGCAAAGTCCAGCCCTGCTCCTGCGAAACTCCGTCCGGCAAGGACCCGATCTGGCCCGGCGAAACTCCGCCCTGCCCCTGCAAATCCCCGCCCTGCCTCGGCAAAGACCCGATCTGGCTGGGCAGGTCCTGGTACAGCGAACCGCCGAGAAGGACGTTCAGCAACTGGGAGCCGCGGCAGATGCCGAGTATGGGCATCTCCCGCTGCAGTGCTTCGGCGGCCAGCAGAAAGTCGCTGGTGTCCCTCGGGGCATTGACTTCCACCGTCGGATTCAGCACCGCCTCGCCGTAGCGCGCGGGGGCCACATCCTCACCACCGCTGAGAATCAGGGCATCCACTCCGGCCAGCGCTTCGGACGCTTCTTCTGCACTATGCACCGGCGGCAGTATCATGGGCACTCCGCCCGCCGCCCGCACTGCAGCAGGATAGGCGTCATCCAGCGACACACGGCCGCCATTCCAGCAGGAGGAGATGCCGATCACGGGCTCCCGGCCGGCCTGGCAACCGCCCAGAACCAGCAGTAGGAGCATCGCCCCGACAATGCGTATTTGCCTGAAAGCCAGCATAGTGCTTATTTGGCCGCGGTTGCGGAAGCCATCAGGTCGCTGAAAGATTTTTCGATCTTGGATGAGAGCTCCTTGTCGCCGCCGGCCTTCACTATATCGGAAAGGAAGTAGATGTAATTGCCGCAGAGTTCGAACTCGTCCTGAGCGAAAGCGTAGAATTCCAGATAGAAGGCTGCCGCCTCAATCAACTCGTTCAATAAGCGGACAGACATCTCGCTCGCCTTTTCGCCCTCGCCGAGCTTGTAGTACAGTTCTATCGTCTTCACAACCGAATAGTCGTTGCCGCTGAAGCCGAGAGGCAGGGCGCAGAGAGGGAAGTTCACCATCGCCTCTTCGCTCTGGTCGAGCATCGCAAGGGCGCGGTCTTTCTCTCCTGCCGCGAGGAAGGCGTTGGCGCAGTTCACATGGAGGTTGCGTATTCCCATCACCGCCAGGAAAGTATAGCAGTTCTGGTAGTCTACGAACCAGCCCGGAGTCTTGAGCGCGTCGAAACTGTAGACCTCCGTCATGTAGTGCCAGAGCTCATCGGTATCCACGAAGCCGTAGCTGTTGGAGGAAGGACGGTTGCGGAACGGGACGAGCTTGGAGGAGAATCCGTCGCTCATCAAGTAATCCTTGATGCCTATGTTGATGTCGCCTCCGTAGCTGAGCACGTTGAACGGCCTGTCCCACTGATAGTTCGACAGGAGGTCGAGGACCCAGAGTTCCGGCTTGGTGAGGAATTCCTTGCCTGCGGGTATCTCCAGGATGATGGTGTCCTGGATCTTGTCGGCGTACTTCTCCGACACTATCCCGGACTTCAGGACGTTCTCCCTGTTCACCGGAACGGATATCTTGCGGGACGCGATGTAGTCGTACTTGCGCCCGGAACTCATCTGGACCTTCACCTGAGGGTGCTTGAAGAGCTTCATCACATCGGAGATGCTCATCACCTTTTCGCGCTGGTCGTAGATGGGGATGTACTCGTTGGTTCCGTAGAGATACTGCTCCTGTCCGATGCCGAGCGGAAGAGGCTTGCTCTCGTTGCAGGCGTACTTCATCTGGTCGATGTGCCAGTCGGTGCCGAGCAGGGAAGTGTTGGCTATACGCACGTCGGTGCGCACATCTTCCACCTCCTGGGCGTACCAGAGAGGGAAGGTGTCGTTGTCGCCGTGGGTCACGAGTATGCCCTGGGGGCCGACGGATTTGAGGTAGTTGGCTCCGAGTTCGGGGGCGGTGCGGCGGCCTGAACGGTCGTGGTCGTCCCAGTTCTCCGCGCCCATCAGTGCGGGCACGAACAGGCAGACGACGCCGACTGCGGCAGCGAGCGGAACTCCGCCCTTGCCCTTGAGCATCTCATCGAAGAAATCGTACAATCCCAGCACTCCGAGCCCTATCCACACCGTGAAGAAGTAGAAGGATCCCGCGAATGCGTAGTCGCGCTCGCGCACCTGGAAAGGAGGCATGTTGAGGTAGATGACCACCGCGATGCCGGTCATGAAGAACATCAGGAAGTTCAGCCAGCATCCGCGCTTGTCACGCCCGAACTGGAAGAACAGCCCGATGAGTCCCAGCAGGAAGGGGAGGAAGAAGTAGTGGTTCTTGCCCTTGTTCTCCGCCAGCACGGCAGGAGCGTCGCTCTGGTCGCCCAGACGCCAGTCGTCGATGAACTTCACGCCGCTCTCCCAGTTGCCGTGGAAGATGTTGCCCGGCGAGGGGCTGTGGACGTCGTTCTGGCGGCCTACGAAATTCCACATGAAGTAGCGCCAGTACATCCATCCCAGCTGGAAATCGAAGAAGTACGCCAGGTTCGCGCCCATCGTGGGTTTGGGGCTCTGGGCGCCCTTCACGCGCGAACCCTTGCCGTGGGTGTAGACCTGGTAGAACTCCTTGGTGTTGTTGTCGATGTTGCTCCACATGCGGGGGAAGAGCATCTTTCCGGCGGGATCGTACTTGGCTTTGCCGGGGCCTTCCACCTTCTTGTACTTGCCGTCGAGCGGAGCCCAGTATTTGGTCTCTTCCACCTCGAAGGGAGCGTCGTAATACTGCCCGTACACGAGGGGAGTGCTGCCGTACTGCTCACGCGAGAGATAACGTACGAGGGTGAAGGCGTTGTCCGGCTGGTACTCGTTGGTAGGAGTCTTTGCGCAGGAGCGTATGATGTCGATGCTGAAGATCGAGAATCCGATTATGATGGTGGTGAGGCAGAGGAGCGCGGTGTTCCAGAAGATCTTTTCTTTGTCGATGGTGCGGAAGAGGCCCCAGAAGCACAGGGCCAGCAGTGCGACCATGAAGAATGCGGCTCCGCTGTTGTAGGGGAGTCCCAGCACGTTCACGAAGAAGAGGTCGACGTACGCGGCGATCTTGGGCAGCAAGGGGATGATGGCAAAGAGGATGATGGCGAGGATCACGACTCCCACCAGGAAGATCTTGCAGAGTTCCTTGAAGGAGAGGGCTTTATCTTCGTGCCTGCGGTAGTAGAACATGAACACCAGGGCGGGGATGGCCAGGAGGTTCAGCAGGTGGATTCCTATGCTGAGGCCCATCAGGAAGGCGATGAGCACGATCCAGCGGTTGGCGTGAGGCTCGTCGGCAAGGTCGTACCATTTGGTCATCGCCCAGAAGACTATGGCGGTGACGAGCGAGCTCATGGCGTAGACTTCGCCTTCGACTGCGGAGAACCAGAAGGTGTCGGAGAAGCAGTA
>CAMOIZ010000119.1 GCA_946616385.1 uncultured Bacteroidales bacterium
CGGAAACTGAGGTCCGTCACATCCTCCATCGGAGCCAGCAGCAGCGGCTTTTCTCCCAAATCCAGATTCCCTATTTTCATAGGCTGCAAATTTAACTCTTTTTCCCAAATCCGGCCATTCGTCAAATTGCAGCCGTTCTCTGCTGCAGCCACTCCCCGTCGAAGTCGTCGAGGAAGGGACGGAGGGCGGCGTAGACCTGCGCGTGATAGTTGTTCAGCCAGTCGCGTTCGGCCGGAGTGAGCATGTCCGCGAGCAGGGGCTCGGTGTCGAAGGGGCAGAGAGTGAGCGGTTCGAAACGCAGCCATCTGCCGAAGTCGTTCTCGCCGGCATCCGTGCAGAGGATAAGATTCTCGTGACGGACACCGTGCATGCCTTCGCGGTAGATGCCGGGCTCGTCGGAAGTTACCATCCCCGCTTCAAAACCGGTGGAATTCAGGTTCTGGCGTATGTCCTGAGGGCCTTCGTGCACTCCGAGGAACCAGCCGACCCCGTGTCCGGTGCCATGCCCGAAATTTCTCAGGTATGCCCACAGAGGCTCTCTCGAGAGCACGTCCAGACGGCATCCGGGAGTGCCTGCGGGGAAGACCGCCGAAGCCAGGGCGATGTGCCCGCGGAGGACGAGGGTGTAATCTTCCATCTCCAACTGAGTGCACGGTCCGAGGGCCCAGGTGCGGGTGATGTCGGTGGTGCCGTTCAAATACTGTCCGCCGGAATCGCAAAGGTAGAGGCCCCGTGGCTCGAGCACGGGCGCTCCCGTGCGGGGAGTGATATAATGAGGCAGGGCTGCCGACGGTCCGTAGGCCGAAATGGTCTCGAAACTGTCGCCCTGATATCCGGGAATCTCCGCCCGCAGCTGGCCAAGCTTGACGGCGGCATCCCATTCGCTCACGGCCCTCTCGTTCTGCATGCAGCGGTCCAGCCAGTGCAGGAACTTCACCATGGCGAGCCCGTCCTGCAGGTGGCAGTCCCGCATTCCCGCAATCTCGAACTCGTTTTTGACGGCCTTCCAGCCCTGCACCGGCGAAGGGCAGGCTATGAGGCGCGCGGGGCCTATCAGCGAGCAGAGATGGTAGTTGAGGGTAGCCGTATCTGCCAGCACACGGCCGTCGAGTTCGCTCAGGGCGATTTCCGTCTCTTCGTAATAACGGAGGAAAACACCGTCCTCCTCCAATTCTGCAAAGGTCGCTTCGGTCACGGGATCTTCCACCTTCTCCTTCTGTACGAACCACTCGGCGGTCTCGGGCCCTACGAGCAGGAAGGAAATCACGAGCGGATTATATTCGATGTCGGATGCCCGCACGTTCAGGGTCCAGGCGATGTCGTCGAGGGTGTTCAGAAGGATGTAGTCAGCGCCTCGCGCGTCGAGGAAGTCCCGCAGGCGTCCCAGGCGCTCGATGCGGCTTTCGCCGGGGTCGACCGTGAAGATAGGGGTCTGGGGAATGCCCGGCCTATCGGTCCAGACGGCGTCCAGCAGGTCCGGGATGCTCACTATGTGGCAGGCGGCGCCGTTGGCGTTGACGGCCTGCTTGATGCCGGCGATGAAGGCCTGCCCTACGCAGATGCCGTCCACCGCAAAGTATACCTCGTTTTCATCCGCGAACTTCTCCGCAAGCCACCTGTCTATGGGCACCTGCTCCGGAACCCGCATCTTGTGCAGTTCCACCCCGGTGCCTTCCAGTTGCTGCTCGGCCTGGATGAAGTAGCGGGTGTCTGTCCACAGCCCCGCATGGTCCAGGGTTACCACCACGTCGCCAGCTTCGCCGGTGAATCCGGTGAGCCACTGCACGCTCTTCCAGCGCTCTGCGGGATACTCGCTTCCGTGAGGGTCGGAGCCTGTCAGTATCACGGCGTCCCATCCGCGGCTGCGCATCATGGAGCGCAACTGCCCGATTCTGTCTGCGAAGATGTTTTCCATAATTGACTGATGATTATTCCGGACGGAATTTCGCTTCGAGGGCGCTCACGATGCGCACAAGGTCCTTCACCGGGCCTTCGAGTTCGAAACCGGTGGCGGTGCGGGTGAAGGTAACGCGGTCTTCGAGCATGCGGGTGACGCGCATGACAGGAGACTGGAGGCGGAATTTGAGATTCTCTCCGCTCTCATCTTCAAGCACATAGCCACGGTCGTGCATCACATCCACCAATCCTTTGCGTATCTCGCCGTAGGCCCCGGGCACAAAGGCGTTCCGCCTGCCGAATCCGAGATAAGGATAGATGGCTGCGAATACGGCGATTATGCCGGCGATTTTCCAAAGAGAGTCGGCGCCGTCTTTGAAAATGTCGTCGAGAGTGGAGCCCACTACTCCGAAAAGCGAGAGCAAGACAATGAATATGCAGAGGATGATTGCCAGATAGGCAAAGTATTTGATAGCACGTACGATGTATTTCATACTGCGAATTTACTGAAAATTCATTACTTTTGCACAAAATAGATCCTTCCGCCGGCAAGCGGCCGGCCCGGGACGACAAAAAAGAAGAAACAAAATGGAAAAAGAAGATCCGTTGATGAGAATCGAGCGCGAAGAGCGCGAACGCAAAGAGAAAGGTTCGGCACTCAAGCCGGTAATGTGGATACTGGCGGCTGTCGCCATCGCATTGGGGGCCGTCCTGGCATACGTATGGTCCAGCAAGAACAGTCTGGTCAAGGACCTCGAAATCGACAAGCAGCAGCTCACGGAACAGATCGTGAGTCTGCAGGGCGATTATGAATCCCTCTCCAGCGAATACGACTCCGTAAACGCACAGCTGGATTCTTCAAAAGAAGAAGTAGCCCAGCTCGTGGAGCGTATCAAGAAGACCGAAGCCACCAACCGTGTCAAGATGCGCCAATACGAAAAGGAACTCGGCACTCTGCGAAGCATCATGCGCGGTTACGTCAAGCAGATCGACTCCCTCAACACCCTGAACAAGAAACTTACCGTGCAGGCCGCCAATGCACGCCGCGAGGCAGCTGAAGCGAATACCCGCAACGCCGCACTCACCGAGCAGGTCAACGACCTCTCCAACAAGGTTGCCGTCGGTTCGGTCATCAAGGCCCGCAGCATTTCGCTCGTCGCTTACGGTGCTTCCGGCAAGGTCATGGACCGCAGCAGCCGGGTTACGCAGATGGTTGTCAACCTCACCCTGGCGGAGAACGATCTCGCACCCACAGGTCCCGTCCGCATCTATGTCCGTGTCAAGGATCCCGACGGAATCCTCCTCATGGACGGCACTGCAGCCAGCTTCACCCTCGACGGAGAAGCCCTCCCCGCAACCGCATCCCGCGAAATCGATTATAACGGGAAGGATGTCGACGTAAGCATCTACGTGAACAATACCGGCGAGTTCGTCAAGGGTATCTACACCGCCGAAGTCTACACCGCACAGGGCAGGCTCGGCAAGGCGGAGACCATGCTGAGGTAATGATCTATCTCCACGTCCCCTTCTGCAGGAGTTTCTGCACCTACTGCGATTTCTATTCGGAGATTGCGTGCAAGGGGAAGGATGAGGCGGCGATGGCCCGTTGGGCCGACGAGGTCTGCGCCGAGATTGCAGCCCGCCGCGAGGAGATAGTTTCCACCCTCGATCTCGACACTCTTTACATAGGAGGAGGTACGCCCAGCGTGCTTCCTCTTTCTGTTCTGCGAAGGATACTGGACAAACTGGAGGCCATCCGCGACGGGCAAAGGGCC
>CAMOIZ010000120.1 GCA_946616385.1 uncultured Bacteroidales bacterium
GGCTTTGCCAAGGGCATCAAGGCCGGCACTCGCGTGCAGCAGGGGCAGGTAATCGGATACGTCGGAATGACAGGCTCCGCAACGGGCCCTCACCTCGATTTCCGCGTATGGAAGAACGGCACTCCGGTGGATCCGCTTAAACTGGAATCGCCCTCTGCAGAGCCCATCAAGAAGGAGAATCTCCCTGCACTTGACTCGCTTTACAGGCAGTACAAAGCCGAAATGGCCGGTTATGGAAATTAAGCCCATCGCATTTTTCCGTTCTCCTCTTGGAGAGAAATTCGGCACTCCGCGACAAGCTGGCCTGGTGCCGGATCTGCCCGGAACCGTAGAATTCTGCGAGGGTTTCAAACCGGAGATGCTGGACGGTCTGGAGGGTTTCGATTATCTCTGGCTGATCTGGGGATTCAGCCTGAACAACCCGGGCGCCTCCCCTGCTTCGAAGGTACGTCCTCCGCGTCTGGGCGGCAATGAGAAAGTCGGAGTGTATGCAACCAGATCCCCTTACAGGCCTAATCCCATAGGCCTGTCTTCCGTTAGAATCGCCGGGATAAATGCTGCCGCCGGCCGTATTGTAGTTCTCGGTGCCGATCTTGTGGACGGAACCCCCATCTTTGACGTAAAACCCTATATCGAATACGCCGACTCCCATCCGGGAGTCCGTTCCGGATTCGCCGGTGCAGCTCCGTGCAGGCTCGAGGTCCAATTCGAAAATAAGGAGGAATACGATTCCGTACTCGCCGAGATTCTGTCGCAGGACCCCCGCCCTGCTTACCACGATGATCCGGAAAGAATTTACGGCCTGAATTATTCAGGCCGCAATGTCAGATTCAAGGTGGACGGAGACCGTCTTACAGTTTTGACTGTCAGCGAATTATAGTTCGTAGATTTCGGCTTTTACCGAGACCTCGCTGTCTTCGGCCGCGACAATTTCAAAAGAATGAGCTGTTTTATAGAACCTGAATCCCAAGGCCGCTTCTCCGGGAGTTTCCCTGTTAAGCGTGTAAACGCGGTCTTCCAGTTTCCAGTCTGCTGGTCTCGCATCGCGATGAACATGATCTTTCACTCGAAGTTCCAAGGCGCCTTTGAAGTTCAGATGTATGGTCATCGCAGAGAAATCCCCTGCCTCCAAGGCAGGACTCTGCCAACTCTCTCCCGCAGCGAGGGAAAGCTGTTCGGAAAGCGTCGAGGCAGCTTCGCGGTCCTCAGTCTGATTCCAATAGAAATCGGACAGCTGAATGGCGGCGCCGTCGTGCAGGGACTGCAGCTCATGCGGTGTAGGGAAGATGGAAGACTGGCAGGGATGTCCGGCATTCTGCAACGAGTCTATGAAGGCGGCATTCTGCATATCGTGCTTCATGGTGCTCATTCCGCATCTTCCTCCTAACCTTTCCAGCCCCTCTATGGTATTGGCGGCGCTTGTGCGACCGGGATCCCATAGAATCAGGCAGTCGGAAATACTTCTTGCAACCTTCATTGCCGAATAATTCTCGTCGAAGGCTATCCATCTGTCTCCCAGGATCTTATGCGCCAATTTGTAAGACTCCAGCACCTTGCTGTGAAGCATAGGCACTACGCCTGTCCTCTTGCACGTGAGAAGCATCTCTTCCAGCGTCGGAATAGGAGTACGCTTGGCGGGGTCGGAAGATTCCAGGACATAATCGCGACGCAGGTCGTCGAAGAGCATGGCGTCGACACGCACAGGCTTGCCTATCTTGGAATAGTCGGAAGCATTCCGCATGGTACGGTTGATGGTTCCGTCGTGCATCACGACCATTTTCTGGTCGAGAGTGTACTTGACATCGAGTTCTATTACCGGATAGCCGTAACGGGCGGCCATCTCGATGCCGTATGTACTGTTTTCCGGAATATAATACTCGCCGGTGTCAGGTTCCCTGAGCCAGCAGCCGCGGTGGGCGGCGTTGAAGCTCTCCTTCGTAAAAGTAGAAGAAGAGCAGGCCTGAAGAAGTATCAGGCCTGCAATCATCAATTTTTTCATGCTTTGAGAATGGGATTTCTTGCCGCTGCAGTCTCGTCCGGACGCCCTATCGGAGCATTGTGCGGTGCACCGTGAAGGATATCGGGATCCTCAGCAGCTTCGGCTGCGATCTTCTTCATCACCGCGATGAATTCGTCCAGAGTATCCAGAGATTCGGTCTCGGTCGGCTCTATCATCAACGCTTGGTGGAAGAGCAGAGGGAAATAGATCGTAGGAGCATGGAATCCGTAGTCGAGAAGCCTCTTGGCAACGTCAAGCGTCGTAGCTCCGGCTTTGCCTTCGCGCGCACCGTCGTTGATCAGGCCGTCGAATACGAATTCGTGCTTGCAGACGCTTTCGATAGGGAGTTTGAAGCAGTCCTTCAAAGATTCCTTGATATAGTTGGCGGAAAGGGTGGCAAGAGGCCCTGCCATCTTCACATTCTGCTTGCCGAGCATAAGTATGTAGGCATACGCGCGGAGCATGACCCCGAAATTGCCGTGGAAACCGGAGGTCTTCGGGATGCGGAGATAAGGGAGGACTCTCTCCCCTACTCCCACGGGGCCGCTGCCGGGACCGCCTCCGCCGTGAGGGGTGGAGAAGGTCTTGTGCAGATTCAAGTGCATGATGTCGAATCCCATGTCGCCGGGACGGACCTTGCCGAGCAGAGGATTCATGTTGGCTCCATCATAATAAAGAAGACCGCCGCACTCATGCACGAGCTTTGCGATTTCGCCTATCTGACGTTCGAAAAGTCCGAGGGTGTTGGGATTGGTCATCATTATGCCGGCGACATCCGGACCGAGCAGAGGCTTGAGGGACTCTACGTCCACCAGTCCGTCGGCACCGGACTTCACTTCAACGATCTGCAGGCCGCAAACGGCGGCGGATGCAGGGTTGGTGCCGTGGGCGCTGTCGGGCACAATCACCTTGACGCGGGCGGAATCGCCCCTTGCCATGTGGTACTCCCGCATCAGCATCAGGCCGGTGAGCTCACCGTGTGCACCTGCACAAGGCAGGAAAGTGAAATGCTTCATGCCGGTGATGGCTGCAAGCGCGGCGTCCAGTCCGTCAATCACTTCCTGCGCGCCCTTGACGGTTTCTGCGGGCTGCAGAGGATGAAGGCCGGCAAACAGAGGATGCGAAGCGATTTCTTCATTGATTTTGGGGTTGTACTTCATGGTACAGGATCCCAAAGGATAGAAACCGGTATCGACACCGAAGTTCATCTGGCTCAGATTGGTATAGTGTCTCACAACGTCCACTTCGCTCACCTCGGGCAGTTCCAAAGCGCTATTTCGCAGCAATTGTTCAGGGACGGCTGCTACCACTGATGAGCTTTTTTCTGCGAATAAGGGTGAAGGCAGGGAGTAACCCGTTCGACCGGGATGGCTCAACTCGAATATCAGTTTATCGTAGTATTTCATAAGGCCACCTCCTTTACTGCGGCCACAAGAGCGTCGATCTCTTCTTTGGTCCGCTTTTCAGTTACACAGAAAGTCACATAGCCATCAAGTTCGAGGGCTGCGAAGAAACCGGCATCCAGCAGTTTCTGCTGAAGCTTGTCGACAGGGACTAACGGTTTCAGACAGAACTCCTTGAGGAAAGGCCTGCCGGGGAAAGCTTCCTCGAAACGTCCGGTCTTGAGAAGCTCGTCGTAGAGATAATGAGCGCCGGCGCACGACA
>CAMOIZ010000121.1 GCA_946616385.1 uncultured Bacteroidales bacterium
GTGCAAGACCGATCACAAGGCAGATGATGATGAGGGACATGAAGCCTGCACCACCTTCGATGAACTTGGTCTTGAGAGCCTGGGTGAGGGGAACCTCAGGGGCTGTCGCGGTGAGGGCTGCAAGGTCGTTGGCGGGGGCCTGGGCTACTTCTTCAGTTGCGGCCTGCTCAGCAGCTGCTGCGTCCTGTGCAGATGCAATGTTTGCAGTGAAAGCCATAAGGGCCGTAGCTGCGAGAATCATGAAAAACTTTTTCATAACTGTTTTTAGTGGTTTTAATTGATAATGTTTATTGATTGATATTTCTTTCAGTTACATAAAATCAACGCAATTTAGCAAAAATATTTCATTTGCCAATACTTATTTTGATATTTCCCCTCTGATATTCTTCTCGAGAAGACGCTTTACTTTTTCATTATCAGCATATTCGCCCATCAGATAAAATAATTTGGCGAGTCCTCCTTCGGTGGTGATGTCGCTGCCGGACACCACGCCCGCGTCCTTCAGGGCCTTGCCCGTGGCGTAGAGATTCATGTTCACGTCGCCCGCCAGGCACTGGGTCACGTTGAGCAGGATTCGCCCGCTTGCGGCACTCTCCCGTATGATGTCGGTGAACCATGGTTTGGAGATGGCGTTCCCGGAGCCGTAAGTCTCTATGATGACAGCACGTATTCCATTGCCCAGCAGCACGTTGCGTGCCACCTGCTCGGTGATTCCCGGGTGGATTTTCAGGATAGCCACGCGGGTGTCGAGTTCCGTGTGTATGCAGAGCGGACCGGCTCCGGCGGCGGGGTAGCGTATGACCGCCTTGTTGTAGCGGATGCTGATGCCGGCCTCGGCGAGAGGCGGGCAGTTGGGCGAACGGAAGGCGTCGAAGGCGGTGGAATTCACTTTCGTGGCGCGGTTCCCGCGGATCAGCTGCGAATTGAAATAGATGGCCACTTCCGGCACCATCGCCCTGCCTCGGGAATCGCGGGCGGAGGCTACTTCGATGGCCGACACCAGATTCTCCTTGCCGTCGGTGCGCAGACTCCCCACGGGCAGCTGGCTTCCGGTGAAAATCACCGGCTTGTCGAGGTTCTCCAGCATGAAACTGAGCGCTGAGGCGGAGTAGGCCATGGTGTCGGTGCCGTGGAGCACAACGAATCCGTCGTACTGCTCGTAGCGGTCGCGGATTAGAGTCGCGAGTTCTTTCCACATCCCCGGTTCCACGTCGGAAGAATCGATCAGCGGGTCGAAGGCGCAGGAGTCGATCTTGAAGGTGAACTTGCGGAGTTCAGGCACTTCGACAAGTATCTCCGAAAAGTCGAAAGGCACCAGGCCGTGCCCGCTTTCCTTCATTCCTATCGTGCCCCCGGTGTAGATGAGGAGGATGGCTGATTTGGATGCTTTGCTCATATTGCGAAAAGTCTTTTAGCGTTGTCCGTAGTCACTGCCGCAACCGTCTCTATGTCAATGCCTTTCACCTCCGCCACCTTGGCTGCAATAAGCGGGATGTTGGCACTTTCGTTGCGCGTTCCGCGAAGCGGCGTCGGGGCCATGTAGGGAGCGTCGGTCTCCAGCAGAATGCACTCCAGCGGAATCTGCTTCACGGTCTCGGGCAGGGAGGCCTTCTTGAACGTTATCACTCCGCCTATCCCCACCGACCAGTCACCGTATTTCCGTATGCGCCGGAAGGTCTCGATGCTGCCGCTGAAGGCGTGCAGGTTCCCCCTCAGGCCGAGGTGTCGGCAGTCATCGAGGATGCGGAAGAAATCGTCGGTCGCATCGCGCAGATGTATGTTCACGGGCAGCCCCCACTCCGCCGCCAGTTCGAACTGGACGCGCAGGGCTTCCTTCTGCTGCTCCTTGAATTCGACGCCGTAGTGGTAGTCCAGCCCTATCTCGCCGATTGCGACCGCCCCCTTGCCCTTCCAGGCCTGCAGGGCGTCGATTTCATCCCTCCAGTTGCCGTCCACCGAGCCCGGGTAGAGACCCAGCATGGGGAAGAGCACGCCCGGATGCCTTGCGACCGCGGCATACATGGCGTCCCTCTCGCGGGTGTCGATGTCGGCGAGCAGCATCCTGCCCACTCCGGCGTCCCGGGCCCTCCGCACGAAGGCGTCCTGCTCTTCGACGCCGGGGAAGGATTCGTCGGTGCAGTGGGTATGGGTGTCTACGAAAGTCATAGACCACAAAGTTACTAATTTCTGGGATTGATGGTACACCGGCCCGTCAAGTCGATGCAGATGAATCCGTCGGCCTCCAGTCTGGTGGCCAGCCGGGCGGTCTCGTTGTAGGGGTAGCCGCTCCGGTAGCAGAGCTCTTCGAGGTCGATTCCGCGCTGCCCGGCAATGAGCCCGGCGAGCCGCACCAGCGGGCCGTTTTCGTCGCTTTCCGGCCGCGATCCGTAGAAATCGTCCACCACCTGCACGAAATCTTTTTTCCTGCGCAGGTCGTACCTGCCCAGCCCGAGCTGCTCTCCCAGTCCGGCGAGCCCCGTGACCGCCTCTGCCGTCCGGTTGCGGATGAGGGCGTTGCAGCCTGCCGAACGGGGATCGTCCACACGGCCTGGAAGGGCGAAAACGTCGCGCCCGTAACTATCTGCTAGTCTGCATGTTATCAAACCTCCTCCACTTGCCTTCGACTCCACCAGCACGGTGCTTCCGGCGAGGCCCGCTATGATGCGGTTTCGGCGGATGAAGGTGAAGGGGGCGGGGGATGTCCGGGGAGGATAATCGGTGACCAGGGCGCTGCCCGGGCTGGATGCTATCTTCTCCGCCGCCTTGCGGTGCGAGGCGGGATATACTTCGTCGATGCCGCAGGGGAGCACCGCAATCGTTCGCAGCCCTCCGTCAAGCGCGGCAAGATGCGCGGTGATGTCCACCCCGAAAGCCAGGCCGCTCACTATCACCGGCTTGACCGGGGCCTGGGCGCAGGCGTCCACGATCTTCCTCGTCCACTCCCGCCCGTATGCGGAGACGTCGCGCGTGCCCACCACCGCTATCGCAGGCCCCTCCCGGAATATCTCTTCCGGGCCGGAATCGCTGCGGTAGTACAGGCCGGCGGGGCAGTCCGGGCAGTCTTTCAGAATGGCCGGGAAGGCCTCCTCCGTGCTGGCGATGAAACGGCATCCCGCCGTCTGCAGCCTCTCCAGTTCTTCCGCCGCGTCATCCAGCGCAGCCGCGCATATCATCCCCCGGAATTTGCTGTGCGGGCCGAGCATTCTGTCGATTTCGCCGGGAGGCAGGTCGAAAACCGCCGACGCGGAGCCGAGCCTGCCGGTGAGGCCGGAAGCATACATGGGTTCATATCCGAAGATCTTCACAAGCGCCGCGGCGCACACTCTTTCTCTTGTCATGTCCATCATGCACCCAAGTTATGCAAAATGAAAATACCCCCGGGGGTAAAAACCGGGGGTAAAAGCCGAAAAATATTTTTTCTTATGCTCTAATCCACTATCAGCAAGGCATCTCCGTACGGGCCGAAGCGATATCCTTCCTTGAGGGCGACGTCGTAGGCGTTCATCACGTTCTTGTATCCTCCGAAGGCGGCCACGCACATCAGCATGGTGGACTCTGGACTGTGGAAATTCGACACGAACGCGTCCGGAATCGAAAAGGTGTAGGGAGGGAAGATGAACTTGTTGGTCCAGATGTCGTTGGC
>CAMOIZ010000122.1 GCA_946616385.1 uncultured Bacteroidales bacterium
GGCGACGGCACGGTCAACGAAGTGGCATCCGGGCTCGTAGGGACTGAAAAGGCCCTGGGAATAATCCCCTGCGGCAGCGGCGACGGCCTTGCCCTTCATCTTGGCATCAGCCGTAACTACCATAAGGCGCTGGAACAGCTGAAAAACGGAGTGGTCCGACGTATGGATTGCGGCAGGATGAACGGCCGCTGCTTTTTCTGCACTTCCGGCGTGGGATTCGATGCGAAAGTAGGCTTGGAGTTCTCCAAGAGCAAGAGCAGGGGACTGTGGACTTATGTGTCGATGTCCGCCCGCAACTGGTTCAGCTACAAGCCCGATCATTATAAAGTGATTGTCGACGGCGCACCCGCGTGGGAAGGGGAGGCGGTGTTCATCACCGTGGGAAATGCCTCGCAGTGGGGCAACAACGCGCGCATCTGCGGCGGAGCGTCCGTTCTGGACGGCCTTTTCAACATTACGATAGTCAAGCCCTTCAGCACCATGAAATTCCCGCCCCTGCTCGTGCGTCTGGCAAGCGGCAAGGTTACGGGAAGCAGCAGCACGCTTTGCCTGCAGGGCAGAAACGTGGTGATAGAACGCAGCCAGGCCGGCCCTGCGCATTTCGACGGCGAACCTTTGCAGGAAGGCACCCGGCTCGAGTTCGAACTTCTGCCGTCATCTCTCAATGTGCTTACAATTGAAAACAACAAGATATGAATAGAAAAGACTGGTTCAAATATTTCGCGCCCCGTTTTGCGGCCCTCGCGGCCATAATGGGCTTCATACTGAGGATAGTCCTCATTTTCATGCCGCAGACCGTGCGGGACTTCGGCTTCTGGGATATCCTGCGCATTTTCGGTATGGGCTTTCTCAACGACGTGGCCTTCAGCGCAATAGCCCTCGTGCCCGCCTTCGTCATCTACTCTCTCATGACATCCGCCAAGTACCGTAAACCGGTGGGTTACATAATCGAAGGACTGCTGGTTGCACTGGCTGTGTATGTCATTGGATTCAACGACATTACCGACGAGTACGGTGGAGTGGTGCCGGGAATCGCCAATGCCCTGGTCGCAATCATCCTCGTCTGCTTCAGCATCAAGCTCTTCGTGCCTTCTGTCAGGGATGGCTGGCGCAAGGTTTCCGCCATCGCGCTCAGCCTTCTCTACATCATCTGCGCTGTGCTGATCTTCGTCTGCGAGATAGTGTTCTGGGAGGAGTTCGCGGTGCGCTTCAACTTCATCGCCGTCGATTATCTGGTGTATACCAACGAGGTGATAGGCAATATCATGGAGTCCTACAACATCCCTCTGATGTCGCTCGGAGTGCTGGCGGTGTCGCTGTGCATTTTCTGGCTGCTCTTCCGCCGTGCGGACTGGAAGAATGCCGGCATAGGCAGTGCCGGGGAGTATGTGGGAAATCTCTACCGCACGCTCATCTGTGCATGCATTGGATTCTTCTTCCTTCATTACGGATACCGCAATTTCGGCACCTCCGACATGTTTGTCACGCAGCTGCAGGAAAGTGGATCCTGGGACTTCCTGGAAGCCTTCGCATCCAACGAACTCGACTATAATCAGTTCTATCCCCTGATCCCTCAGGAAGAGGCGGAAGCCCTTCAGAAGGAACTTTGCGGGATGGACGAAAACGGCGTTGCGCACATAGTGTCGGAGAATCCTCTTAACAAGAAAAATATCGTGCTGATCACCATCGAGAGCATGAGTGCGGATTTCATGGGATATTTCGGGAACGAGAAGGGGATTACTCCGAATCTGGATACGCTCTTCGAGCACAGCCTGGCCTTCGACCGCCTCTTCGCTACCGGCAACCGCACTGTACGCGGGCTCGAGGCTGTGACCGCCTGCATCCCTCCAAGCTCCGGGGAAAGTCTTGTCAAGCGCCCTGGCATGGGTCCGGTGTTCTCTACCGGCGAAGTGCTCCGCAGCATGGGCTACAGCACCACCTATATTTACGGTGGAGATGCCTACTTCGACAACATGGAGTACTTCTTCAGCACCAACGGATATGCAGTTCGCGACAAGAAGACCTACTCAAAGTCCGACATCACTTTCGACAATATCTGGGGAACCTGCGATGAAGATTCATACAAGGTTGCGCTGCGTGATTTCGATTCCTGCGGGGAGCCTTTCTTCGCCCACATCATGACCATTTCCAACCACAGGCCCTACACCTATCCGGAAGGGCGCATAGAGTATGACGGCAATCCCATGTCGCGCTCGGCGGCCGTGAAGTATACCGACTATGCGATAGGGGAGTTCATCAAGGAGGCGTCCACAAAGCCGTGGTTTGCAAACACCGTGTTCGTGATAATGGCGGACCACTGCGCATCGAGCGCGGGCAAGACCAGCATCCCTCTGGAAGGATATCATATCCCGGCTTTGATCTATTCTCCCGGTTTCATAGAGCCTGCGCATGTGAATAAAGTGTGCTCGCAGATAGATGTGATGCCTACGCTCTTCAACCTGCTGGGATTCAGTTACGATTCCCGCTTCTACGGTCAGGATGTGCTTTCGGACGATTTCCGCGAGCGTGCTTTCATGGCTACCTATCAGGATCTCGGCTATTATGCCGATTCCGTGCTGACGGTCCTCAGCCCGGTCCGCATGGTGCGTCAGTTCGCTGTGGAGCAGACCGGACGGAGCAACTTCACCGAAACCCTTATCGAGGACGAGGTTGCGGAGAAGCAGCTGCGCGAGACGCAGGCGGTGTATCAGGTTATAAATACCGAGTATCAGGCTTCTTCCAGGCACTGAATCATGGCCTTTGCGACGGCGCGGGAAGCTCCCGTGCCTCCGAGACGCTGACGGATCTCCCTGTAATCGGCGAGCATGCGCTCCCGGTAGGGGAGATCTTCGTTCAGACGGCGTATCTCGGCAGCACATTCTTCGGGGGTGAAGTCGTACTGGATCAGTTCGCGGAAAGCGAGCCGGTCGAGGATGAGATTGCCGAGGGAGATGAATTTAACGTGGTCCAGCACGCGCAGGACGTACTTCGCCAGTACCGCGGTGATGAAACTGGTGCTCCAGCAGACCACCTGGGGCGTGCCGATGAGGGCGGCCTCCAGCGAAGCGGTTCCGCTGTTGATCAGGGCCGCATCGGCGAATTTCAGGATGTCGTAGGTGCGTCCGAAAACCACCTCGACGTAGTTGCGGCCGCCGATATGCCTGTCGTAATCTTCCGGAGTCCTCGAGGGGGCTCCTGCAACTATGAACTTGTGGCCGGCATATTCCGGAAGAGCGTGCAGGATGTCGGCCATCTGCATCGCCTTGGGCATGGTCCGGGCTATCTCGGCTTTGCGGGAACCGGCAAGGATGGCGATGTACCGGCCTTCCTCCGGCCTGCTGTATTCGTGGTTGTCTACCGCATCCACCAGGGGGTTGCCCTTGTAGATGAATGGGATCTGCCTGGATTCGAAGTAGGGAATCTCGAACGGAAACACTATGTAGAGCCTGTCGACCCACTCCTTCAGTTTGCGGTTGCGCCCTTCGCGGGACGCCCAGGTCTTGGGCGCGATGTAGTAGAATACCCTGATGCCGTGCTCGTGGCAGAAACGGGCGATCTTCATGTTGAATCCCGGGTAGTCGATGAGAATCACCACGTCCGGTTTCCATTCCAGGATGTCGGCCTTGCAGTCCTTGAG
>CAMOIZ010000123.1 GCA_946616385.1 uncultured Bacteroidales bacterium
GAACTGGTTGCTGAAGTAGGAAGGAGCCCAGAACAGGAAGAACCACCACACGCCGTCGGTAAAGAACTTGCCGGCGATGAAGCTCCAGGTCTGCTTGTATTTAAAGCTCTGTATCAGCGAGATATTGGGTTCATTCTTGGCGGCTTCGGCAGCAGCGGCCTTTTCCGCGGCCTCGGCAGCGTCATCCTGATGGATATACTCGAGTTCGGCCTCGTTCACGTGCTTGCTCGATTCGGGCTTGTCGTACATGAACGCCCAGAAGAACATCCAGACGAATCCGAGGGCACCGATGATTATGAATGCCCACTCCCATCCAAGCTTAAGAGCCAGCGGAGGTATGGTAAGAGGAGCGGCGAGAGCACCGACAGATGCACCTGCATTGAAGATGGATGTTGCGAACGCACGGTCCTTCTTGGGGAAGTATTCCGCCGTCACCTTGATGGCTGCGGGGAAGTTTCCGGCTTCGCCGAGTGCGAGTATGCCGCGGCAGAGCAGGAAGAGATATACTCCCGTGGTGGAAATGGCGAGGGCTGCATTGCTCCCTACTTCGACTGCGCGGAGCGCAGCGACACTGCCAAGACCGGTGAGATGGGCGGTCGCCCAGCCGGTGGCGGCGTGGAGGCAGGCGCCTGCCGACCATACTCCGATTGCGATGAGGTAACCCTTCTTGGTGCCCATCCAGTCTACGAACTTGCCTGCGAAGAGACAGCAGATTGCGTAGAAGATGGAGAAGAAGGATGTAATTGTGCCATAGTTTGCATCTGTCCAGTGGAATTCGGGCTTGATGAATTCCTCGTAGGTGAGGGACAGCACCTGACGGTCGAGGTAGTTCACCGTCGTTGCTACGAACAGCAGCGAGCAGAGCCACCAGCGCCAGTTGGTCATCAGTTTTTGGTTAGTACTCATATCTTTGGTTTATCTTACTTCCTTGACGATTGCGAGGGCGTCGCGGCAGAGGTCGGAAATCTTGCTCCACTCGCCTGCGGCGATGACGTCCTTGGGGAAGAGGTTGCTGCCCATTCCGACGCAGAAGACGCCGGCCTTGAACCAGCCTTCGAGGTTCTCGCGGGTGGGTTTAACGCCGCCGGTGACCATGAGTTTGCTCCAGGGCATGGGAGCGCGGAGCCCCTTCACGAATGCGGGGCCGAGGACGTCGCCGGGGAAGACCTTGCAGAGGTCGCATCCGGCTTCCTGGGCTGCACCCACCTCACTTACGCTGCCGCAGCCGGGAGCATAGGGGATGTTCCTGCGGTTGCAGATGGGAGCGATGGCGGGGTTGAAGAGAGGCCCTACCACGAAGTTGGCGCCAAGCTGGATGTAGAGGGCGGCGGTGCCGGGATCCACTACGGATCCTATACCCACTATCATGCCGGGGAGTTCCTTGTTTGCATATTTCACAAGCTCGCCGAAGACTTCCTGTGCGAAGTCGCCGCGGTTTGCGAATTCAAATGCGCGGATGCCGCCTTCATAGCAGGCCTTCAGCACATTCTTGCTGATTTCAAGATTGCCGTTGTAGAAAACGGGCACTATGCCTGTTTCCTTGATGGCGGTCAGCACCTGGATTTTATCGTATTTTGCCATAGTCTTTATCTTTGTACTCTTCCGTTAGCATTACCGCCTGCGAGGCTAAGCACTTCGTCTTCGCTCACAAGGTTGAAGTCGCCGTTGATGGTGTGTTTCAGTGCGGATGCCGCAACGGCGAATTCCAGGGCGGATGCCTGGTCGCCGGGGTACTTGAGCATACCGTGGATGAGGCCTCCGGAGAATGAATCGCCGCCACCGACACGGTCTATGATGGGATTGATCTCGTAGCGCTTGCTCTGATAGAACTCCTTGCCGTCGAAGATGAGAGCCTTCCAGCCGTTGTGAGTGGCGCTGAAACTCTCGCGCAGAGTGCTGACGACATATTTGAATCCGAATTCGGCAGCCATCTGCCTGAAGATTCCTTCGTAGCCCGAAGCATCGGTCTTGCCGCCTTCGACGTCGGCGTCGGGTTTGAACCCGAGGCAAAGTTCGGCGTCTTCTTCGTTGCCTATGCACACATCCACGTATTTCATCAGCGGACGCATGACGGAAATGGCTTTTTCGGAGGTCCAGAGCTTCTTGCGGAAGTTAAGGTCTACCGACACGGCCACTCCGTGACGCTTGGCCGCCTCGCATGCAAGACGAGTCAACTCGGCAGCCTTGTCGGAAATGGCAGGTGAAATGCCCGACCAGTGGAACCATGAGGCGCCTTCCATGATGGCATCGAAATCAAAATCTTCCGGATCGGCTTCTGCGATGGCCGAATGTGCACGGTCGTAAATCACTTTGGAGGGACGCATGGAAGCACCCGTCTCGGCATAATACAGGCCGATGCGGTCCCCTCCGCGGGCGATGTAATCCGTCTTGACGCCATATCTGCGAAGGGCATTTACGGCTATCTGACCTATTTCATGTTTGGGAAGTCTGGTAACGAAATATGCATCGTGTCCATAACCTGCGAGGCTGACTGCGACATTGGCCTCCCCGCCTCCGGGGATAATGCGGAAAGAGTCTGATTGCACGAAGCGGTTGTTGCCCTCTGGGCTCAAGCGCAGCATTATCTCTCCGAAAGTAACAATCTTTGGCATAATTAGTTTTTTAAATTTCACAAATTTAACATTTATTTTGAGATATCCCGTGCACGGTAACGGAAAATCCGTTATATTTGGGAAGATTTTAACACTATGGAAACTGACCAGAAAATTACCATCAAAGACATCGCACGATTGACGGGCCTTTCAAAGGGTACCGTGGACCGCGTACTTCACAACCGCGAAGGCGTATCCAAGAAGAGCTACGAGAAGATAATGAAAGTTATCCAGGACATTGGATATGAGCCGAACCTGTTTGCATCCCTGCTCGCGCACAACAAGAAACGCATCATCGCGGTGCTGCTGCCCGCATACAAAGAAGGCGAGTTCTGGGAACTGGCCGAGCCCGGCCTCAAAAAGGGCGCCGAGGCAGTGCGTGCCTTCGGCATCGAGGTGCACAGGATAAGTTACGACCAGTACAATCTGGAATCTTTCCATAAAGCGGAAGAAGAAGTGCTGGCCCTGAATCCGGCAGGAGTCGTGCTTGCGCCCATGTTCAAGGACGACAGTTTCATCTTCGTAAGGAGGCTGCAGGAAAAACATATTCCCTACGTTTACATAGACACCAAACTCGAATGTGGAGAGTATCTGGCATACTTCGGGATGCCGTTGTACCAGAGCGGATATCTGTGCGCAGCCATCCTGACTGATGCGCAGGAAGATGTGAAGGAGGTAGCCGCCGTCCGCGTGCAGCGCGACAAGCACGGGCAGTCGGATCCCACCATCTACCGCCGCGAAGGATTCATCGACTACATATCCAAGCACTTCCCTTCCTGCAAGATGCACAGCGTATTCATCGACCCCAAGAAACCGGAAGAGATCGACGGGATACTCGAAGAATTCTTCGACCTGCATCCGGGCGTGCGGCACATCGCGATGTACAACTCCCGCATCTATCTGGTCACCCCCTTCCTGGAGCGTCATCCTGAAAGAAATTACCGCGTGGTCGGCTTCGACAACCTCGCGGCAAATCTGTCAGCCCTCAAGGAAGGCACCGTCACCGCTCTCATCGCCCA
>CAMOIZ010000124.1 GCA_946616385.1 uncultured Bacteroidales bacterium
ATGCGGCCTGGAGGTTCTTTTCGGTCTGGGTACCGGCGTACTTGTTAGCCATAATGAATCTGTTTTAATTGTATCATACAAAGATAACAATTATTCAAGTAAGCCGTCAATAAAATATTATATTTGCATTATTAAATTTCAACAAGAATGAAACAGTTCTTCAAAATGCTCCTGGCCGTAATCTGCGGCCTCCTCATCGTCAACATGCTGGTGTTCATCTTCTTCGCCAGTTTCATCGGCGCAGCCGCTTCCAGTGCAGGCGGCAAAGGCACCACCGTTCTGCCGCGCAGCGGCGTGCTGGCTATCGACCTTTCCGAAATCACCATCACGGAACAGCAGCAGCCGGTTGATCCTTTCGCAATGATCCAGGGCCAGATGCAGACTCCGGTCAGCCTGTATTCCGCCGTCCAGGCCATCAACATAGCCGCCACGGATCCCGGAGTAAAATTCATTTTCCTGAAATCCGACGGAGCCACCACCGGCATATCTTCCACTGGAGAGCTCCGCAAGGCCCTCGAGAACTTCCGGCGCAGCGGCAAGGCCGTGATCGCATGGACGGAGCAGCCCGGATTGGGAGGATTCTACATCAATTCCGTCGCCGACAAGATATACATGTCCGACTATCAGGGTGCCAGCGGCACGCTGAGCGGACTCTGCGCCCAGTCGTTCTACCTGAAAGACCTTCTCGACAAGGCCGGTCTCAACATGCAGCTCATCCGCCACGGAAAATACAAATCGGCCGGAGAGATGTATGTGCGCAACTCGCCAAGCGAGGAGAACAAGGAGCAGTATGATCGCATGGTGGCCTCCATGTGGGAAACCATCGGCGGCACAATCGCCGAGAGCAGGGGCATTCCCCTCCCCGAACTCGACAGGATGATAGACGGACTCGAGCTCTGCCTGCCGGAAGATTATCTGAAGGCCGGGCTGGTAGACGGCATCTTCTCCCGCGACTCCCTCAAGCAGCGGCTGGCTTCGCTCGCAGTGGAGCAGAACTTCAAGGACGTGCAGTTCATCCCCTTCGCCGACTATGCAAGCGCGAAGGTCGTGCCCAACTTCAGGTCGAAGAACAGGATCGCAGTCATATACGTCGACGGTGAAATCGTGGACGGAAAACTGCCTCAGAATGTTGCCGGCGACAGGTTTGCGAAGGTTATAGACCAGGTTCGCGAGGATTCCGGCATCAAGGCCGTCGTGCTCCGCGTGAACTCCCCCGGCGGCAGCGTGCTGGCTTCCGAAAAGATCAGGCACGAACTTGACCTCCTTGCCGCTAAGGTGCCCGTAATCGCCTCATACGGCGAGATGGCCGCTTCCGGCGGATACTGGATTTCCAACGGATGCTCCATGATTTTCTCGGATGCGACCACTCTCACCGGTTCCATCGGCGTATTCGGCCTGATCCCTGAAGCAAGCAAGACCATCAAGGACAAACTCCACGTGGGCACATATTCGGCCAAGAGCCACAAGCACGCCGACATGATGCGTCTTACGCGTCCTTTCGACCAGACCGAATACAACTTCATGCTCCGCAGCATCGAAACCATCTACGACAAATTCACCGGCCTGGTGGCCGAAGGTCGCGGAATGACGCAGGAGCGCGTCGACGAAATCGGCCAGGGAAGGGTATGGACAGGAGCCGACGCCTTGGAGATTGGCCTTGTCGACAGGATCGGCACCCTTGAAGATGCCATCAACTATGCGGCAGAACTGATTGAAGCGAGCGACATCTGCGTCATGGAATATCCCAAGCCTCTCACCGGCATGGAGAGCTTCCTCGCAAGCATAGGACAGACCGGCGAGCACGACTACGTGAAAGCCTTCCAGAAACTCAGCGAGCCTCAGGTTGTGGCAAGGATGCCCTGGCAGGTAGTGATTTTCTAAAGAAGCAGCAAAACTGCGAATACATACAGCAGGAAGCCTTGGAATATGGCTCTGGTGCGATTCTGATGCGTAAGCATGTAATCCGCCGGAGCCGTTTCCTTTATGGCGGAAAGGTCCTCGCCGTCCGGGAGGCGCGGCCTCGCCCATTTGCGGATTATCTGAGCGTCGTGAATGTAGCTCACTCCCCCGTTGGAACGGTTGAGTGTGAGAAGTTGCTTGCGGTCGGCGAAGAAGGTGTCGGCGAGAAGGGCCGGATTGAGCCCCATCCCGGAAATGCCTTCGGGCGTCGAGTTGACAAGGAAAAGAACCGTGAATCCCTCTTCCGAGGCCATGCGGGCGAATTCGGAAATGCGCTCGAGGTCACCCTCTGAAAGATTGTCGGGGTTGTAGGCGCTCACCGCCATCACGTCCCCCGCACATGCGAGCGAGTCGGCGTAGATGTAGTTCGCGTCGTAGAAGAACAGGGGCTGCTCTTCGAGTTCGGTGCCGGGCTTGAAATCGGTGTAGTCGCGAAGCGGGATCGACAGCGAACTGAACAGAAGGAAAAACACCAGCGATATCGCCGCGAGGGAGAAGCTCACATATTTGATGCGCTGGGGCAGGCCCAGATTGCGCATGGGGATGAAGGCCAGGCACCACAAGGCGTCGAGGGCCAGGTTCTTCAGCAGGGTCTGGGCATGGTTCAGATGCACGACTTCACCGAAACATCCGCAGTCCATCGCGGGTTGCGCGATGTAAAGGATGATAGTGATGATGGTGAAGATGATCATCAGCACTCCGCCGGCGACGGCGACGGTCCTGCGCCAGACTCCGGAGATGAGGGCGGCGCCGAGGAGGCCTTCGATGAGCGCAAGGCCGCAGGCCAGGATGCGGGACAGCCCGGACATGAAAGAGAGATGGAAGAATTTCAGATACTCGTCCATCACCAGTCCGGAACCTACCGGATCCATCAGCTTGAGTATGCCTGCAATCAGCAGGATCATCCCCAGGATGCATGCGCATATCCTCTTGAATCCGTTCATAATCTACTGTCTACCAGTGCTTTGATCTTCTCGAAAATATCGTCGGGGCCGAGCATGCCGCCGTCTGCGTCGGAGCAGTCCACCACCTGCAGGCCCTTGTCCA
The DNA here is from genome assembly GCA_946616385.1 of uncultured Bacteroidales bacterium. GTDB lineage: Bacteria > Bacteroidota > Bacteroidia > Bacteroidales > UBA932 > Cryptobacteroides. The sequence goes on from CAMOIZ010000124.1 coordinate 3,007, forward strand.
CTTCCGCCTGCCGCAGGTACATCGCGCGCACCTTCTTCTGGAATTCTATGTCCTCCTCGTGGATGTCGTGGGCGTGCTGGAGATATGCCCTGTCGGCGCCTTTGCGTTCGGAGTGGATATTCTTTTCCACGAACCCTATGGGCACGTTCAGGAAGATGTTGAGATCCGGGCGGGGTTCTTCGAACTGCCCGAATTCGGTGTTGATGATCCATTCCCTGAGGGTTTCGGCTTCGTCCGGATCCTGGAGTTTGGCGCACTGATAGGCGATGTTGGAGTAGACGTAGCGGTCGAGCAGGACGGTCGCACCTTCGTTCAGGGCCTTGCGGATTTCCGGTGCGGCTCCGTGGCGGTCTTCGGCGAAGAGCAGGGCCACGAGTTGCGGATGCACTTTGTCGATTGCGCCGAATTCGCCTCGGAGGAAGCGGCTGATGAGTCCGCCGTAGACGGGGGCTTCGTAGCGAGGGAAATGGATATATTCGAGTTTCGGGCATTTCTGTCCGAGGTAGTCGCGGAGTTTGCGTACCTGCGTGGATTTTCCGGCTCCGTCCAGGCCTTCGAGTACAATCAACATAATTCACAAATATAGCAATTATTTTTGTTTGCCGGCAAAAGGCCGCATTGCGCC
>CAMOIZ010000125.1 GCA_946616385.1 uncultured Bacteroidales bacterium
TATCTTTGCCTTGATATGGCAAAACCCAAGGAAGATACCCCGCTGCTCAAGCAGTATTTCAGCGTGAAGGCGCAGAACCCGGATGCGGTGCTGCTCTTCCGCGTAGGGGATTTCTATGAATCCTACAGCGACGACGCGCTCATCACCAGCAAGGTGCTGGGGATAGTTCTCACGCGCAAGTCCAACGGCGAGAAGGGCGACACCCCGATGGCGGGCATCCCCCATCACGCCCTTGCGCAGTATCTTCCCAAACTCGTGCGCGCAGGCTACAAAGTTGCCATCTGCGACCAGCTGGAAGATCCCAAGCTCGCCCAGGCGAAACTGGTCAAACGCGGTGTCACAGAGATACTTACCCCTGGCGTAGCTTTCGGGGAGGGCATGCTTGAACAGAAGGAGCACAACTGGCTCTGCGGACTTACCTTCGACAATGCCGAGGTCGGCGCCGCCTTCCTGGACGCATCCACGGGAACCTTCCGCGTGGCGCAGGGTTCCTCCGACTATATATCCACACTGCTGGCCTCTTTCTCCCCAAAAGAGCTGGTGGTCCAGCGCGATTGTCTCAAGGCCGTCCGCGAGCGCTTCGGCGACTACTATATCACCCCACTGGAAGAATGGGCGTTCGTATATGATTCCGCGTCGGAAAAGCTCCGCAGCCAGCTTCGGGTAGACTCCCTGAAGGGGTTCGGGGTGGAGAACTTCCCCCTGGCCCTCTGCTCTGCCGGAGCCCTCATCTACTACCTCGAACAGACGCATCACAGCGGCCTGCAGAACATCTGCAGCATCTCCCGCATCGACGAAGGCAAGTTCGTGTGGATGGACCGTTTCACCATACGGAATCTGGAGATATTCGCCTCGAACGCGGGCAAGGAGGGCACCAGCCTGGTGGATGTGATCGACCGCTGTTCCTCCCCCATGGGCGCGCGCCTGCTGAGGTCCTGGCTGTCGATGCCGATAATGGACCGCAATGCGCTGAACGCCCGCTACGATGTGGTGCAGTTCTTCTACGACAACGACGGCCCTCTCGATGAAATCCGCCGTCTGATCGGCGACGTGGGCGACCTCGAGCGCATCCTCGCACGTGCGGCAACCGGCAAGATCCTGCCACGCGAGATGATGCAGTTGCGGAGGTCCCTGAGGCAGATGGAACCCATCAAGACCCTCTGCTCCGACACCGGCGTCGAAGCCCTGGACAAGCTGATAAGGGGGATGAAGAACTGCGGCAAGCTGCTTGCCCGCATCGAGACCACAATGGCGGAGGATCCAGCCGCGCAGATAGGCAAGGGCCCCGTCATCGCCCCCGGAGTGGACAAGACCCTGGACGAATACCGCGAACTTTCCACCGGCGGCAAGGATTATCTGCTGCAGATGCAGGCCCGCGAGGTGGAGCGCACCGGAATCTCGTCGCTCAAGATTGGATACAACAACGTTTTCGGCTACTACCTGGAGGTGCGCAACACCTTCAAGGACCAGGTGCCGCCCGAGTGGGTGCGCAAGCAGACTTTGGTCGGGGCCGAACGCTACATAACCGAGGAACTCAAGGAGTACGAGCAGAAGATCCTGAACGCGGAGGGCAACATCTACGAGCTCGAAAGCCGCATCTACGCCGCCCTGGTGGCCGAGGTGCAGAAGAGCATACGCGACATCAAGGCCAACTGCGACGTCGTCTCCCAGCTCGACGTGCTCTCCGGATTCGCCGTGCAGGCCATAGAGCGCAGATACTGCCGTCCGGAGGTCGACTCCGGCAGCGTCCTCGACATAAAGGCCGGCCGCCATCCCGTCATCGAAACCCTGATGGCCCCGGGCGAGGAATATGTGCCTAACGACGTGCACCTCGACTCGTCCTCCACCCAGATAATGATCCTGACCGGCCCGAACATGGCAGGTAAGTCCGCCCTGCTGCGGCAGACGGCCCTGATTGTGCTGATGGCACAGGTGGGCTCGTTCGTGCCCGCCGAATCGGTGCGCATGGGGTATTTCGACAAGATCTTCACCCGCGTCGGCGCCACCGACAACATCTCCCGCGGCGAATCCACCTTCATGGTGGAGATGCTCGAGACCTCGATGATCATGCACAACCTGTCCGCCCGTTCGTTGGTGCTGCTCGACGAGATCGGGCGCGGCACCTCCACCTACGACGGCATGAGCATCGCCCGCGCCCTGGTGGAGTACATCCACAAATTCGGCAAAGGCGCCAAGACACTCTTCGCAACGCACTACCACGAGCTCAACGACCTCGAAGAGATCTACCCGCGCGTGAAGAACTTCCACATCGCGGTCAAGGAGGTGGGGAAGGATGTGATTTTCCTGCGGAAACTGACCGAGGGAGGGGTGTCGCACAGCTTCGGTATCCACGTCGCGCGCCTGGCCGGAATGCCGCGCGAGATAGTGGAGAGCGCCGAGCGTACGCTGAAGGACCTCGAACGCAAGGAGAACAGCGTCAAAGCCGTTGCATCCGCGGGTGCAGTGCAGGACGACGGCTCAGTGCAGCTGAACCTCTTCCAACTGGACGACCCTACCCTTTCGGCTCTGCGCTCGCGCCTCGAAGCCGCCGACCTCAACAATATGACCCCGATGCAGGCCTTCGACCTGCTCCGGACGATGAAAGAAGAGATAGGCCTCGATGCGTAGGGTGCTCGTCATAACCTACTACTGGCCTCCGACCGGAGGTTCGGGGGTGCAGCGTTGGCTGAAGTTCGCGAAGTATCTGCCTTCGCAGGGATGGCAGCCGGTAATTTACACTCCGTCCAATCCCGAGCAACTTGCTGTGGACGAAAGCCTTCTGGCGGAGATTCCTGATGAGGTGGAGGTTCTGAAGCGCCCTATCCGTGAGCCGTATGCCATCTATCACAAGCTGATGGGGCGAGGCTCGGCGAAGGGGTCCGGGGTGAATCCCATCAATTCCCAGAAAAAGAGCTGGAAACAGCGGCTGATGCTGTGGATACGCAGTAACCTCTTCGTGCCGGATCCGCGTGCCGGATGGGTGCGCCCGTCGGTTAAGTTCCTGTGTTCGTATCTTGAGGAACATCCTGTGGATGTGATAGTTACCACAGGCCCGCCGCAGTCGGTGCATCTTATCGGCCGTGGGCTTCACCGGCGTCTCGGTGTGCCGTGGGTGGCTGATTTCCGCGATCCGTGGACAAAGATGTTCTTTTTCGAGAATCTGCCCCTGCTGCCGTGGGTACGGCGCCGCCATTTCCGGCTGGAGAAATCCGTGCTGGACGAGGCTACGGCAGTCATTTCGGTGACTCCGCGCGTGCAGGCGGATTTCGCCGCCCGCACTTCTACTCCGGTGCATCTGATTACGAACGGATATGATGAATCCGATTTTGCCGCGGATTTGCCTGAGCGTACGGACGGCAAGTTCCGCGTCGTGCATACCGGGCTTTTCGCTTCCGATGGCAATCCTTTGGAACTGTGGAACGCTCTGGCCGGTCTGTGTTCCGAATCTTCCGAATTTGCGCAGCGGCTGGAAATCCGTCTTGCCGGGAAGGTGGATCCCGAAATTGTTGAGGCAATTACCGAGGCCGGGCTTGGAGCGCAGTTGAAACTTCTTGGCTATCTGCCTCACCCTGAGTCTGTTGCCGAGTTGAGGCAGGCGGATATCATA
>CAMOIZ010000126.1 GCA_946616385.1 uncultured Bacteroidales bacterium
AGCGGGGAATAAACCACGTTATGAAAACAGATACCCAAAAATTCAAGACAGTCGCCACTTTCAACGACAGGCTTCAGGCCGAAATCACTGCCGGCATGCTGCGCGAGAACGGCATTCCCGCAGGCGTGTTCGGCGCGGATTCTTCCTACCCTTCGCTGGGTTTCGTGTGTCCGGTGGAGGTCAAGGTGAATGAAGAGGACTATGATGCGGCCGTGCAGCTGCTGAGCGAGACTTCGGGGCAATGAAGCGCAGGGCATTTCTTCGGACGGCGGGGCTTGCCGGAATTGCACTGACCGGCGGGATCCAGGCCTGCGGCGGCGCGAAGGGCAGCGCCAGCACCGCAAACGGCAGCCCCACCCCCAGACCATACAGGGTCGGGGGCAAGGAGAGGATGCGCCTGAGTTTCGAGCCGTACGAACTGCAACTCCGTCACACCTTCACCGTGGCAAGCTATTCCCGCAAGACAACCCCCGACGTGCAGGTCCGCATCGACTACGACGGCTTCACCGGCTACGGAGAGGCCTCCATGCCGCCTTATCTCGGACAAACTACCGAAAGCGTCTGCGCCTTCCTGAAGAAGGTCGACCTCGGGCGGTTCGCGGATCCTTTCCAGCTGGAAGACATCCTCACTTACGTGGATTCCCTCTCCGAGGGAGATTCGGCGGCGAAGGCGGCGGTAGACATCGCCCTGCACGACCTCACCGGCAAACTCCTCGGCCAGCCATGGTTCCGCATCTGGGGCTACGACCCCGCGAAGGCCCCCTGCACGACCTTCACCATAGGAATCGACACCCCGGAAGTCGTCCGGCAGAAAACCGAAGAATGTGCAAACCGCTTCAGGATACTCAAAGTGAAAGTCGGCCTCGACAACGACGAGCAGATGATACGCACCATACGCAGCGTCACCGACCTGCCGATTGCGGTAGATGCCAACCAAGGCTGGAAGGACAGGCAGAAGGCCCTGGACGAGATCTTCTGGCTCAAGGAGCAGGGCGTGGTGATGGTGGAGCAGCCCATGGCGAAGGAGCGCCTCGACGACAACGCCTGGATCACCGAACGCTCTCCCCTCCCCATCTATGCCGACGAAGCCATCCAGAGACTGAAGGACATCCCCTCCATCAAGGGCGCCTACCACGGCATCAACATCAAGCTGATGAAGTGCACGGGCATGCGGGAGGCCCACAAGATGGCGGAATACGCCCGGGCGGAGGGCATGCGGGTGATGCTCGGCTGCATGACGGAGACTTCCTGCGCGGTGAGCGCCGCGGCGCATCTCTCCCCTATCGCGGATTTTGCCGACCTCGACGGCAATCTGCTGATCAGCAACGACCTCTTCGAAGGGGTCACGCTCAACGACGGAAAACTTGTCCTTCCGGACAGGCCCGGACTCGGCCTCAAAACCATATAATCATGCTCAGCGGACTACTCAGCACCATCCTCTGCTTCGGCATCATCGCCGGGCGGAACGCCACGACCGACGGCTATGTTTATCTCGGCCACAACGAAGACCAGTGGGGCGAACAGATGCTCAACATCTACAACGTCCCCGCGAACGAGGACCGCAGCGCCTGCCTCTGGTTCGAATTTCCCGGGCAGAAGTCGGGCGACAGTTTCATAAATGAATACGGGGTCTGCATCAGTTCCGACCAGTGCCTCTCGCGCGAAGACAGCGCGGAAGGCAGCCTGGTGTACGAAATCCGCACCACCGCCATTCAGAAGGCCCGCAGCGCGCGGGAGGCGGTGCACATAATAGGCAGACTGGTAGAGACTTACGGCTACGCCGACTCGGGGCGTTCGTATCTGGTGGCCGACCGGAACGAGGGATGGATAGTGGCGGTGGTGAAGGGCCGGCACTGGGTGGCGCAGCGCGTGCCGGACGACCATATCGCCACCATCCCGAACTACTACACCATAGGGAGAATCAATCTGAAAGACAGCCTCAACTTCCTGGGCAGCAAGGACATAATCAAGTATGCCCGCAAGCGCGGATGGTACAGGCCGCTGAAGGACGGAGCTTTCAACTTCCGCCTGGCCTATTCGGACCCATCAACCCTCAAGGACCTGCATAACCTCAGGCGTCACAGGATAGCGCAGGAGTTCTTTTTCGGCAACGCCATCCTGGGCGACAAGACCGCCTTCTCGCGCAGGCCGGTCAGGAAATTCCATCGCAGGGATCTCTCGAAACTGCTGACGATGGAGCCCATCTGCAACGAGCACACCGCCCTGACCACCATCTTCACCCTCAACCCCGCCTATCCGCCCGCAAAGGGATCGGTGATTTGGGTAGGCCTCCCCGGTCAGGACGCAGCCAACCAGAGCCAGTGGACGATTTTCACGAAATCGCCCGAGGTCTGCCACCGTTATGCCACCGCCGACGAGGCGATGGCCAGGCACTTCAGCGACACGGGGAACTACCGGCAGCGCTGGCCGGACCACTTCTACTGGCACTATCTCGACCCGTCGCTGAACCGCAACCTGATCCCGCACGATTTCGAAGTGTTCATCCCCCGGCAGGGACGCACCGACAAGGATCGCGATCCGAGCAGGATAGGAGACTCCTTCAACGATCATTTCCATGTGCTGGAAGACAGCGCGAAGGGGATGCTCTACGCTTTCTGGACGCAAGGGACCTACGAGGCGGCGGACGACGAGCATGTGGTGTTCTCGAAGAGTGCGGACGGGGGCAAAAGCTGGACGGAGCCGGTGGTGATAGCCGGATCGGTGACTCTTGCGGATCCGAAGCCCGTCGCAGCATGGCAGCAGCCGATGCTGAGCCGCAGCGGCAGGCTCTACTGCCTGTGGAACCAGGAAACGACAGTCAAGAAGCATCTCTGCGGAATCATGATGGGCCGCTATTCCGACGACGGCGGGGCCACCTGGTCGGACCCCGAAATCGTCCCCTTCCCTCGAAGATTCTCCGCCGACCCGGCGGATCCGAACCTGCCTCCCAGGTGGTGCATGTGGCAGAGGCCGCTGCGCCTCGGGCAGGACGGACGCTATCTCGCGGGATGTTCCCGCTACGACACTGTAGGCGTCGCGAGGGTGGAAATCTGGCAGTACGACAACATCGATGAAGATCCCGAGGTGCGCGATATCAGGATCTCATTCTTCAATACGGAAGAGCAGGCCTTCGATTCGGGCAAGGTGAAGAACGACCACGAGTACAAGTCGCGCGAAGGCTTCCACACCGAAGAGGCCTGCATCGTAAAGCTTCCGGACGGACGGCTTTTCGCGGTGATGCGCACTTCCATCGGGCATCCTATCTGGTCGGTGAGCAGCGACAACGGCCGCAGCTGGGCACGCCCGGAGATACTCCGCACGAGCGACGACGGACCTGCGATACTGCAGCCATGCTCCCCCTGCCCGATTTACGATTATGCAGGGCCCGAGGCCGGCAGCGGCAGATACTTCCTGATGGTGCACGACACCTTCGACTTCAACGGCATAACCTCGTATCAGAACAGGGGCCCGCTCTACAAACGGGACGGGCGTTTCGTGCCGGGAGCCCGTCAGCCGGTATGGTTCGGGGAGCCGTCGCTGTTCTCTCCGAGAGATACGGGAAACTCCTTCTACACCAGCTACACTGCGCTGAATGGAGAAGGAGTCC
>CAMOIZ010000127.1 GCA_946616385.1 uncultured Bacteroidales bacterium
AGTTTGTCGACATTGAGACCGTGCTTCGCGGATATCTCCTGGCACTGGTACTTGCCGCCCCAGGCCTCGGTGAGGATATTCATCTGGGAAAGCTGCTGGTAGATCTTGTCGGCGGATGCGCCGGGCTTGTCTATCTTGTTGATTGCGAACACCATGGGAACTCCGGCCGCCTGCGCGTGGTTGATGGCCTCGACGGTCTGCGGCATCACGGCGTCGTCGGCTGCGATGATGATGATGGCAAGGTCGGTCATCTGGGCGCCGCGGGCACGCATTGCCGTGAAGGCTTCGTGGCCCGGAGTATCGAGGAAGGTGATGCGGCGGCCGTCTTCGAGGCGCACGTTGTACGCACCGATGTGCTGGGTGATGCCGCCCGCCTCGCCGGCGATGACATTGGTCTTGCGGATGTAGTCGAGCAAAGAGGTTTTACCATGGTCGACGTGGCCCATGACGGTAATTACCGGAGGACGGGGCACGAGATCCTCTTCCTTGTCGGCCTCCTCGGCGGACTCGATTTCGTTGGTCAGTTCGGCACCTACGAATTCCACCTTATAGCCGAATTCCTCGGCCACGAGCACCAGGGCCTCGGCGTCGAGGCGCTGGTTGATGGACACCATCAGACCCAGGCTCATGCATGCTCCGATGACATTGTTCACAGGGGTGTTGTTCATCAGGGTGGCAAGGTCGTTGACAGTCACGAACTCGGTGACTTTCAGCACCTTCTTCTCGGCGGATGCCTGCTGAAGCTCTTCCTGGGTACGCTGTGCGGCAAGTTCACGTTTCTCCTTGCGGTATTTTGCTCCGAAGTTGTTCTTCTTGCCTTCGTTCATCTTGGCGTATGTCTCCTTGACCTGCTTCTGGATCTCTTTCTGCATTTCCTCGAGTTCGGCCTCGGTCATTGCAGGTTTGAAGCGGTCGCGCTTGCGGCCTTTGCCACCGCTCTGCTGCTGGGCGTTGTTGCCGTTCTTCTTGTTGCCGCGCTCGATGTTCGCGCCTGCCTTGGCGACGTCCACTTTCTGGGTGCCTTTGGCTATGCGCTCGCGTTTCTTGGCAGGTTTCTTGTCGAACTGCGACAGGTCGATCTTGCCCACCACCTTCAGACTGCTGCCTTCCTCTTTCTTTGCCGCAGGGGTTTCGACGGCAGGGGCAGGTTCAGCAGCTGCGGTGTCCACGGGCTCAGGTTCTGAAACAGATGCGGAATCGGACTTCGGAGCGTTTTCAGCGGAGGAGGCAGAATCGGGCTCTTGAGCGTTTTCAGCGAAAGAGATCGATTCTGACTCTGAAGCCTCTAAAGCATCCTCGGCAACCGCCTGTTCGGGCTCCTCGACGGGTTCCGGCTCTGGCTCAGGTGCGTTTTCAGCGGAAGAGGCAGAATCGGGCTCTTGAGCGTTTTCAGCGAAAGAGATCGATTCTGACTCTGAAGCCTCCAAAGCATCCTCAGCAACCGCCTGTTCAGGCTCGGGTGCGGGCTCCGGTTCGGGAGCAGGTTCAGGTTTGGGCTCGCTCTTCTTGTGCGCGAGAGTATTCGTACGCACAATCACGCGCTCTTCCTCTTCCTCCTCTGCCGCATCCTCTTTCTTGCGTCCGGAATTCTCCAGGATATCCGACATCTTGATAGCCCTCTCATTGGCCTCCTCTGCTGCCTTCAGGTCTGCCCCGAACTGCTTCTGGATGGCGGGAAGATACTCGTCGGAGAACTTCGCGTTCGGGTTTTCCTCAACTTCCGCGCCCTGTGCCCTGAGAAAGTCTACGATGTCCTGCAGTCCGATATTGAACTGCCGCATTATTTTGTTCAGTCTGATTTCTGCCATATATTAACCCCTTTTTTGTTTAAATTAATCTTCGAACTCTGCGGACAGGATGCTCCGTACGTCTTCTACCGTCTCGATATCGAGATCCGCCCTCTTGGCGAGATCCTCGGGATCGATGGCCAGCACGCTGCGGGCCGTGTCGCAACCGATGCTCTTGAGTTTGTCGATGACCCATCCGTCGATGGTGCGGCCATATTCGGGATTGGTGAACTCTTCGAGAGCGACGTCGTCTTCTTCGGCGGCAACTTCTCCCTTGGGAGTCTCACGCCAAACCTCAATCTCGCGGCCTACCAGCATTCCTGCCAGCTGCACGTTCACACCGCCGCGGCCGATACCCTTCTGCACCTCTTCGGGAAGCATGTATACCTTCACCTTGTCGTCGGGGCCTTCGCCCATGTCGATGGAGGAAACGCGTGCGGGAGTGAGGGCGCGCTGGATAAGGAGCTTGGGATTGGATGTCCACTGGAGGACGTCGATGTTCTCGTTGCGCAGTTCGCGCACGATGCCGATCACGCGGCCGCCCTTGACACCGATGCAGGCTCCGATAGGGTCGATGCGCTCATCGTAGGATTCCACTGCGACCTTGGCACGTTCGCCGGGCACGCGGACCACCTTCTTGATGGTGATGAGTCCGTCTGCGATCTCGGGAACCTCCATCTCGAACAACCTTGCAAGGAAGTCGGGATCGATTCGGGAGAGGGTGATGTAGGGAGTGGTATTGTTGCGCATCTCCACCTTCTTGATGAGGGCGCGGACGGTATCGTTCTTCTTGAAACGCTCGCCGGGGATCTGCTCTTCCTTGGGGATGTGGAGCTCGTTGCCGTCTTCGTCGAGAAGCAGCACCTCGCGGGACCAGGTCTGGTAGATTTCGCCGGTGAACACCTCGCCCACCTTCTCGGAGTACTTCTTGTAGACATTGGCCTTCTCGATGTCCATGATGCGGCCCTGAAGGTTCTGACGGATGTTCAGTATGCCACGGCGGCCGAATGCGGAAAGCGGGAGCTTCTTGGCATAGGTGTCGCCGATCTCGTAGTCGTCGTCACCGCTGTCCTTGCGCACTTCCTCGAGGGTCATCTCGGCTGCGGGGTTCTCCACCTCTTCGACGATCTCGAAGTTCTGGTAGATCTCGCAGGTACCCTTGTCGACGTTTACGATCACGTCGAAGTTGTCGGCGGAGCCGTAGGTCTTGGCAATCTGGGTCAGGAACACGTCCTTGAGCACGCCCATCATCACCGGGCGGTCGATGTTCTTCTCTTCCTTGAAGTCCTTGAAGGCGTCAATCAGAGTAACTTTTTCTTCTTTGTTCATTTGTATATTGATTTATTTTTCGTTTGCAAGCATTTCATCGGCTTCTTCCGAGCTGATGCCGGCAGAGAATACGGTGAGCGCATAGTCTTCGACATCGCGGTCGAATGCGGCCAGGACGGCCCTGTGCACGTATTCGCAGTCGGAAAGGTCGGCGCCGCCCTCCTTGTCGATAGTAAGTTCGATGTTGTTGTCGTCGTCCAGGTCGATCTGGACCAGAGAGCAGCCACGCTCCGCGGCGGCCTTCTCCACTACCGGTTGAAGTTCGAATTTTTCCATATTAACAAACAAAAAATAGAGGACCTGGCGGCCTCTATCTCATTCACGAATGCAAATATAGCGTTTTTTTAATTAATACGCAAACCCGATGTGGCGTCGGTGTGC
>CAMOIZ010000128.1 GCA_946616385.1 uncultured Bacteroidales bacterium
TCCACGAGATCCACGTCGCAGCAGTTGTAGTATCCGCCGCCGGAAATCAGGATCATGCAGGCCCCGTTGGGGTTGGACGGCTTTTCATACCATTCTATATATGGCATGCGGAATTCGTCGGGATTGAAGCCCGGAGCTTTGGAAACATTGGTCATTTCCGCAATCTGATGCGGCTGGAAGTCCGGCATTTTGTCGATGCTGGGCCACAGGGGCTGGCGCTCCAGGGCACTCAAATGCATGGAAACCAGGAGCAGAAGGATTGAAAGAATCTTTTTCATATCTCAAAGATAATCATTTTTTATCTCCTGAATCGTATGATTAATGGTGAATCCTCAGCACGACGTACTCCGAACGTGTGCCGATACGGAACTTGCCTCCCCAGATGCCGAGCCCGGAACTTATGTAATAGCGGGTGGCGCCCCTGCTGTGTTCCCCGAAAGCTTTCTCGTACATTGCGTCCGTGAGCCAGTTGCCCGGCCAGATCTGACCGTGGTGGGTGTGCCCGCTGAACTGGAAATCCGCTCCGTACTGCTCGGCTTCTTCAAGGTGGTAGGGCTGATGGTCCAGGACTATGGTGAAGAGCGAGTCTTCCGGAGCGATATCCTGAAGCGCCTTGCGGCTGTGATTGCTTCGATCGTCCCGTCCGATCACCCTGATGCCGGAGGCTACAGCGGCAGAATCTGCAAGGACGCGTATCCCTGCTTCTTTCATGAGGGCCATAGCCTTGTCCTTTCCCGCTATGTATTCGTGGTTGCCGAGGCAGGCGTACACGGACGCCTTTATGCCACGGAGGATCGAGGCGTAGTCCCACTCCACGGCCGGACGCAGGGCTCCGTCGAGAATGTCTCCGGCGAAGAGCACCAGATCAGGATTCTCGGCATTTATCATGTCTACCCAGCGGGATATTTCCCGTGCGCGGTTGTGATAGCCGATATGGAGATCGCTCGCAAGTACGACCGTGATGGGGCTCCCCTTGATTTTCTCCGAAGAGATATCAAGACTCTCCCGGTATTTGTGATGGTAGTGGATCCATCCTCCAAGAAGCAGCATCGTAATGGCCCCGGCGACTGTGAGTGCCCCTGCCGGCGAATTCTTCAGGAACGAAACCGGGACGAGATGCAAGAGCCGCCCGAGGTCCAGGGCCACGAAGATCATCAGGACATAGAAGAAGGCTATAAGCCAGGAGGTGCCGATTTCGTATGTGGCCGCGGCGAGCCACAGAGGAAGCCTGTCTCCAAGCCCGTAGTGGATGAAGATTGAAGCGAAGCAGAGGATCCATACTGTGACCGTTGCCCATTTCCATACGGAAGAGGCGGGGACTATGCACCAAATCCGCCAGCCCGTATAGGCCAGGCAGGCCAGAAGAAGGATTATGAAAGATATTAAACGCAAGTTCAGATATTATTGTAGATAAGCCCGTATTTGATGTGCAGTGCCTTCAGGGAACCATCTTTTTTCATTTTCCGGATGGTACCTTCGATCTTGTCCATGAGGTCGTCCTGCCCTTTCCGCATCAGCACGCCTATCTCTCCGTGGGTGAAAGGACTGTCGAGAAGCGGCGCTGAGAGTCTTGTGTCGTTCTGGACATACCACGGGGCTTCGGTAATCTCCGTAATCATCACGTCGGCCTCTCCTTCGGCTACTTTTGAAGGAATCTCTTCGTTCTTTCCGTAAACAATGAGCGTGCAATCGGGAAGATTCTCCCTGGCGAACTTTTCGTTGAGCCCTCCCGGGTTGACCATTACCCTGACCGACGGTTTGTTCAGGTCGTCTATCCCTTTGAACTTGTCCGCATCCTCCTTCCTGCAGAGGATGGTCTTCCCGTTGGCAAGATATCCTTCCGACATCGCCATCGTCTCCTTGCGGGCATCAGTGATGGTTATGCCTCCGATTGCAAAGTCGAAAAGCCCGGGGTTCATGACATCGTCCGAAAGGGTGGGCCATGAGGTGGGAACATAGCTGACGCTCACGCCAAGGTCCTCTGCAATCCTCCCTGCAACATCGATTCCGAATCCCCAGTATTCTCCGGATTCAGGCTCCCTATAGCTGAGAGGACGGTAGTCTCCGGTAGTGCCTACGAGAAGAACGCCCCTCTCCACAATCTTGTCGACTGTAGGCGTAGAGGACACTCTTTTCTGTGTGCCGCATCCGGCGACCGCAGGTAAAAGGACCGTAAGGGTAATCAGTGCAAGGAGAATCTTTTTCATATCTCAAAGATATGCAAAATTTTTATCAGAAAAAGTCAAATCAGATTTTCGAAAAAAAACTGTCTTGCTCGGATACATATTTTGTGGTTTCCCGGGTATTTCGTAACTTTCGGGACAATTGAAAACCACAGAATTAATGGACGAAGCGGGAAAAGTACGTATAATTGAAATCAAGAAAAGCGTTTTTGCCGACAATAACAAGGATGCAGATGCCCTCAGGGCCGAATTGAAGGGGAAGGGGGTTTATCTGCTGAACCTTATGTCGTCGCCGGGAAGCGGCAAGACAACGACCCTTATACGCACGCTCAATCTTATAAAAGACAAGTTGCGCGTTGCTGTTATGGAAGCCGACATCGACTCCGATGTGGATGCCGTCAAGATCAAGGAGGCCACCGGCATCGAATCCATACAGTTGCACACAGGCGGAATGTGCCATCTCGATGCCGAAATGACACGCCAGGGGCTGGACAACGTGTCTATGGAAAACCTCGACCTCGTCATTCTTGAAAATGTTGGCAACCTGGTCTGCCCGGCTGAATTCGATACGGGCAGTTGCCGCAATGCAATGATACTTTCCGTGCCTGAAGGGCACGACAAGCCACTCAAATATCCCCTCATGTTCTCGGTCTGCGACCTTGTGCTAATCAACAAGACCGATGTGCTGCCCTATTTCGATTTCGACATTGAAAAATGCGAGGAATATGTGCGTCTGCGCAACCCCAAGGCCGCCGTCATCCCCATCTGCGCCAAGACAGGCGAAGGAGTGGAAAAATTTGCGGATTGGCTCCTGAATGAAGTGAATAATTGGAAAAAGAACTGATATATGCCTGAAATGTCAAGCAAGTTTGTCCCCAAGCATTTTGGCGACAAGAATCCCAACCCTAAGCTTATCAAACTGGTCCGTCACATTACCGACCGCGTTCCCGGAAAAATCAAGATGACCACCGAAGCTCCCGAGTATTGGGGGCTCGCCTGCATCTTCGAGGATGAGATGGACCCGATCACCCGGGAAGCTTCGCTGGATCTGCTGCTGGACATGCTGCCGGGCAATCCCTTCAAGGTTCGCAAGCACTGGACAAGGGAGCAGCTCCACCAGATGAACACAAAGAAGCATTATGCCGGCTCGGTGCAGGCCTTCGATGAACTCTTGGACAAACTCGCCTACTTCGGCATGCTGGAGTACGACTACGGGGACCACTACACCAATGGCCGGGGACCGGACAAGGGCACGACCTTCAACCGTGAAGACCGCATCTACTGGGTGCCGATGTTCGTGCCCGGCAGCGC
>CAMOIZ010000129.1 GCA_946616385.1 uncultured Bacteroidales bacterium
GAAAGCGACCCGGACTCCAAGGCCAATACCGTGTTGGAGATGCTCAGGAAGGTGCCCATGGTCACAGTCGACGGTCAGGACAACATCACCGTGAACGGCAGCAGTTCTTTCAAGGTTTATGTAGATGGCAAGCCGAACCAAATGCTGAGTTCCAATCCCTCTAAAATATTCAAGGTGATGCCGGCTTCCGCCGTCAAGAATATAGAGGTAATTACAAACCCCGGGGCCAAGTATGATGCTGAAGGCACCGGAGGAGTGCTGAACCTCATTACCGCTCGCACACAAAACGGCGGCAGCGCAGTCCCGGACGGCATAAACGGCAGTATCAGCGCCGGGCTTGACAGCCGCGGAGGATATGACGGAGGACTCTATCTGAACGCGAAGAAAGGGAAATTCACCATAGGCGGCAATCTGTATGCGGGGATGCAGAAACAGAAAGGCTCCACCCAGACCTCTACCCAGCATCCGGAAGGTGGTCCGGACATAACGAGCGGAGGTGAAGTCGGCAAGCAGACATCCCCTTATCTTTTCGGGGACATCAATGCCAGTTATGAATTGGATACCCTCAACCTTTTCTCTGCTTCGGTCGGCCTGCGCAACTGGGCTTACAAACAGGATGCAACCATCTTCTCCGAAGCCTTGGCCGGATCTTCCCTACTGTACAGTTACAGCGGAAGCAGCATCGCCGAAGGTGGATCTGCCGGCATGGATGCCAGTTTCGACTGGCAGCACAGTTCCTCCAGGAACAAGGAAAAGATGATCACGCTCTCCTACCGGTTCTCAAGCGATCCCGAAAGGTCGTTCTCGGAGTCCGTCTACGACAAGATGACCGGCACGACGGTATATAACCGAAAGGTTGACGGCAGAAACGTCTCCCAGGAGCACACTTTCCAGGCCGACTACACCACACCTATCGGCAAGGGGCAGACACTCAGCAGCGGCCTCAAATACATCTTCCGCAACAACCATTCCGACGACGAATACTACCTCGACATGGGTTCCGGTTACGTACTTCAGAGCGTGGACGATTCAAAATATCAGCACCACAACAACATCGCTGCCCTGTATTCCGAATACGCCGTTTCGCTCGGCATGTTCTCACTCAAAGCCGGCCTTCGTTACGAGTACACCTGGCTTGACGTAGAATTTGATGACGGCACAGGATACGACGGACATTACGACAATCTGGTTCCCAACCTGAGCATGCAGTACAATCTCGGTCAGACCTCAAATGTCGGCCTGACCTACAACATGCGGATCAGCAGGCCTGGCATCTCCTACCTCAATCCTTTCATCGACAGGTCCGGCACCACCCAGATCTCATACGGCAACCCTGATATCGAGCCCGAGAAGACTCATAACTTCGCACTCAAATACAATTTCTTCTCCCCGAAGATCATGCTCAGCAGCGGGGTTTCATACCGCTTCGGCGACGGAGGCATTTCCCGTTATCAGAAATACGCCCCGGATCCGGACGACGCTTCTGTCATGATCATGCATTCGACCTATGGGAACATTGTGAATAACAAGACACTGGGATTCAACTACTTCATCAACTGGAATCCGTTAAAGGATACCAGAGTCTATTCCAGCGCGAATTTCGGATACAGCGTCATTTCGAGCGATGTTCTCAATCAGCGCAACAATGGTTGGAGCGGGCATTTCATGTTAGGCGGCCAGCAGACCATCTTCTGGGACATGCGCCTCAGCGCCAATTTGTTCGCGAACACCCGCAGATACTCTCTCCAGGGATGGAACAGCGGTTTCAGCGGAGCGGCATTGTCGCTGACAAAGAGCGTCCTTCAGGAAAAACTGAGCATTACGGTGCGGGCCTTCTCCAATCTCAAAGGCGGCAGGAAAGCGTCGTTCGAAAGCCATACAAGCGGAGCCGGCTTCACGATAGACAGCAGTTTTGCAGTCCCCATACGCAACATAGGGCTTGAACTCACATACAATTTCGGCAAGAACAACTTCCAGGTAAAGAAAGCCAGCAGGACCATCACGAATGACGACGTAGTCAACGCCCAGAATGCCATACAGCAGCAGAACACACAGACTCAAATGCAATAGTATAATGGTCAGATCTATCAAAATCATCTTGTCGGCGGCCACGATCCTCTGTGCCGTCGCATGCAACTCTCCCCTGCCAAGAGGCAACTGGAGCAAGGCTCCTTACGACGCCCTCTGCAAACTGATCAAGGAATGCAAGGCGGAAGCCGACGCAGCAGGGCACAATGTAAACTACGCTGTTTTCGACTTCGACAACACCACGGTCATGCAGGACGTGGAACTCGCCGCCATGAGCTGGCAGCTGGAGAATCTCCGCGTTAGATTTACCCCGGACGAAGTCTGGAGCATCTTCACCACCCATATCCCCGACCTCGATTCGGTGCTCGTGGAAGCCGGTGCGGAGGGTGTCACCGCGAGGATGCTACTCACCGACATCGACAGCGACTACCGCGCCATGATGCTCAAGGCCGGTGCGCAGTGCGGCGACAAACTCGATGCGGCTCAACTTTCAGAAGTGCAGAAAATGCCTGAATATCAGGACTTCAGGGTGAAATTGTGGGCCCTGTACGAGGGAGTCTACCACACTTTTGACTATCGTGAAGGTTTCTTCACCATCGCAGCCCTGTTCCACGGTTTCACATATCCCGAGGTGGATGCTCTCGTCAAGGAAGGCGTGGCGGCGCAGGTCGCAAAGAAGTGCATCAAGGACATTGTCTGGGAAAGCCCCGACATGGGTGCCGCCGGCAAAGTACGCTATGTCATCCCCGACGGGCTTGCACTCAGCGACGAAATGCGCAGTCTCTACAAAGCCCTGCAAGAGAATGGTGTCGATGTATACGTCTTCTCCGCTTCCCTCGAGGCTGCCGTCGAGGCCATGGCCTGCGATCCGCAGTATCTCGGGCTGGACACTTCCCGGGTATTCGCCCTGCGCATGAAGAAAGATGATTCCGACCTCGTGCTTCAGGAATACAGGCCCGGATACGTCCGCCCCTACAAGGACGGCAAGTCCAAGGCGATACGTGCATACGTCTCTCCGCTTTACGACGGCAGGGATCCGGTACTCATCGGCGGAGACAGCATCGGAGATTACTGGATGCTCACAGAGTTCCCAGGGATGCGCGTAGGACTCATCATCGACAAGAACCAGACCGGTCCGCTCGGAGAACTCCGGCAGCAGGCGCTGGACGCCGAGGCGGGAGGAGCGCCTTCGCGCTATGTGCTTCAGAGGCGCGGAGATCCCGAACCAAGATTCAGCAGGAAGTAAAAAATGAGGGCGCTCAAGCGAGCGTCCTCATTGCATTCAGAACGGCAAGAACCGTTACTCCGACATCGGCGAATACCGCCAGCCACATGGGCGCAAGGCCCAGCGCCGCGAGCACGAGCACCGCCAGTTTGACTGCGATTGCAAACCATATATTCTCGCGGGCGATCCTGACTGTTTTACGCGCGATTCTCTTGGCAAGGGATATTTTC
>CAMOIZ010000130.1 GCA_946616385.1 uncultured Bacteroidales bacterium
CAGACCCGCATGGGCACCCTCGTGCAGGTGCTGGAGCGCAAGGGCTACTGGGTCCGCGTCAAGACTCCCGAGCCGTATGAAGGATGGATCAACGAACTCGCCCTCGCTCCCACCCGTGAGCTCAGTCCGGAGGAGCAGAAGGCCGAAAAGCGCTACGGTGCCGTGCTTGAGCCGATGACGCAGAAAGAGGCGCAGAAGTATCTGAAATCCGACAAATACATCGTCCTGCGCGGCACCAGCGTGGAAAAGGACCTCCTGTTCTATGGGGCCGACAATGTAGTCACCACCGTGCAGATGGGCAATATCCTCAGGGCCAAGCCCTCGAAAGATGCCAATGTGGCGAATGTGATCCTGCCGGACGGAAAGGAAGGTTTCGTGGGTGGAAACTGCGTCCGGGATTTCCGTGAGTGGGCGGAGGAAGAGGCGGCGGAGCCCGATGGCAAGAAGGCGGAGGATATCGTCGCGCTGGCGAGGTCCTTCTTGGGATGCCCCTATCTTTGGGCGGGGATGTCCCCGGGGCATTTCGACTGCAGCGGCCTCACCGGCTTCTGCTACTTCATGAACGGCATCCTTCTTCCCCGCGACGCCTCCCAGCAGGTCAAGTGCGGGGTGGAGATACCCTTCGAGCAGATGCAGGCGGGCGACCTGGTGTTCTTCGGCGACACTTCCGTCGGGCATGTGGCCCTCTGCATAGGCGACCATAAGATCATCCACGCCTCGCAGCTCGTGCGCATCAACTCCCTCATCCCCGGCGAAAAAGACTACTACGGCCGGAACATCCTCCACATCCGCCGCATCCTCTCCCACATGACCGAAGGCGAACTCCCGGCTGTCTACACCAAGGACAGTCCTGCGTACTTCAAATAGATTTGCATATTTCCCGTCACTTTGCTAACTTGCGGATAATAAGGCATTTCAATATGGATATCATCGGCAAAGCATTCAATCCTGCCGGCGGCGCTGCAAAGGCCGTCTGCGAAAAAGTCGACGGCTGCATCAGAGGACAGATACTCAAAGGAGACGGCCCTGATTCTCCCTCGCTGATCTTTAACAGGGAACCTCATATCAACGACGACGGCATCTGGGGAAAGTGCATTCACAAGAACAGCGGCCGGCAGCTTGGCACCTGGCCGGAATCTCCCTATACACTAAAGGCAGACTACATAGCCCTTTCGGCCGAATTCATGACCATCCGTCCGGAGATTTATGTCGCCAGGGACCTGCTCTGCAAGGACCATTTCAACCTGTATCTTGGCAAGGATGCCGTGCTGCTTTCCAGCGCGCCATACGAGCGGGAGAGGGACTGGGAGAAGCTGAATGAAGCCATTCTCGGGGCCTTCCGCGCCATGTGCGGCGACCATCCCGGGGAGCATTGGGACGATGCAGGCAAAGTGCTCCGCGATACTCTTGGCCCGGACAATGCATACGTGTTGATTGTGGATGCCGACGAATGCCGCAAGCGCCTGAACTGGAATACGCCTGAAGGCCCGGAAACGGATATCCGTCTCAAGATCTCCTGGAGCAAGAAGGGCTGGGCGTTGATGAACAGCGAATGGGATGAGCGCAGGGAGGATATTGTCCAGGCCAGGACCGGGGCCCTGAACTACGAGGCATTCATCGGCCTGTGCATCACCGAGATAAGTGATTCCGCCATCACCTTCCGCCGTGGCGAGGACAAGCGCATCCTGGAGCCGGGGAAATCCCTGTTTTACAGTTACAACGACTCCTACGAAGACCACGAAGGGGTGGAACACAGAGATATAGATTATTCACTTATAATTACTTGGCTGGAATGAACCAACTTCACCTCAAGCAGGAAGCCGTCCGTTGCCTGCTTTGCGAAAACGCTCCTTGTACCGCTGCCTCCCGTCATGGGGATCCCGCCCGTGCGGTCCGGGCCGTCCGTTTCAATAATACAGACCTGGGCGCCCGCCTGTTCGCGGCTTGCAGCGACGAGGATCTCGAGGCCGCCGAGAAGGCCTGTATCCACTACGACCGCCCTGTCCGCCTGCGCGATATTGCCAAGGCGCTGCCGAAACCCGCTCCGGAGACGGACCTGCCATCTCTGGAAATAGATTTCTGCGGCCTGCATTGCGAGAACCCCTTCTTCCTGGCATCCTCTGCCGTCTGCACCAATTACGAGATGGTGGCAAGGGCCCTGGAGGCCGGCTGGGCCGGTGTGTTCTACAAGACCATCTGCCTGCAGGAAATCGAGGAGGTCTCTCCCCGTTTCGATGCGGTGAAGCGTGCCGACGCCAGTTTCGCCGGTTTCCGAAACATGGAGCAACTGTCGGAGAATCCGGTGGACATGGACTTCGACATCCTCCGGAGGCTCAAGCAGAACTACCCTTCGAAGATCATCGTGGCCTCCATCATGGGTCAGACGGAGGAGCAGTGGATAGAACTTGCCAAGATGGCCGAGGCTGCCGGCGTGGATGCAGTGGAACTGAACTTCTCCTGCCCGCAGATGCGCCTTGCAGGCATGGGCAGCGACGTCGGCCAGAATCCCGAACTCGTAACGTTCTACACAGCATACGTCAAGCAGGCCGTAAAGATTCCCGTCATTCCCAAGATGACGCCCAATGTCGCCTCGCTCACCCAGTTCGCGCTGTCCGCGCATTTCGCCGGGGCCGACGGAATCTCCGCAATCAACACCATCAAGTCCGTAACCCTGGGCGCCGAGGTGAACGGCAAGCGTATCGTCTCCGGTTACTCCGGCTCGGCGGTCAAACCCATCGCCCTCCGTTTCATCCTGGAGATGGCGGGCAACCCCGTCATGCCCAACCTGCAGCTCTCCGGAATCGGCGGCATCTCTACATGGAGGGATGCGCTGGACTTCATCCAGCTGGGCTGCCAGAACGTGCAGGTGTGCACCGCCGTAATGCAATACGGCTACCGTATCATCGACGACCTCATCGACGGCCTCAAGACCTACATGGCCTCCCGCGGGGTCAGGCACGTGGCCGACATGGTGGGCGAAGAACTGCCCAAATTCGTGCGCACTTCGGATCTGGACCGCTCGACGGTCGTTTACCCGGTCATCGACAGGGATACCTGCATAGGCTGCGGCCGCTGCTACATCTCCTGCCGCGACGGCGGACACCAGGCCATCAGTTTCGGAGAAGACCGCAAGCCCCATATCTTGGGTGCGAAATGCGTCGGCTGCCACCTCTGCTACCTGATCTGCCCCACCGGAGCCATCGGCCTCTCCAAACGCGTGCCCAAACGGAAATAGCCGTAGAAAGCTGCGGGATGTATGCAAAACAGGCTTTTCTGCATACAAGTCCCACAAAAACCGGCGGGATGTATGCAAAACTGCCCTTTTTGCATACGCATTCGCCAAATACCCAATGCGCCGTCAATACCCTGTCCTCAAACTGGACCGGTAGCCACACCCTGCATCGCCGCAGCCTGTTCTTCAGTATTTTTTCGGCCCTTTTTTCTTGCGAGGTTTGTATCCATCTACAAA
>CAMOIZ010000131.1 GCA_946616385.1 uncultured Bacteroidales bacterium
TCTCCGAGACCCCTCCCGGCAAAGCCGGGCCCCTCCCGTTACAGCCACGGGAGGCTATGGCTCCAGATTGGGACACCTCCCCGGCAGAACGAGCAGAAGGCATTTCTTCCTGAAGATCAGATACCGGCGCCGGCACCACATCCGCCACGATGGCATCTCCCGGGACGAGGGAAATGCCGTCTTCGGCCGATGGCGAAAGCGGCCACAGAAGAAGCGCGACGGCAGCCACGGCCGCTGCTGCGAGCAGAACTCCCGCATACCACAGTGCGCCTAACGGCCGCTTTTTCTTGGGTTCGATTCCGGCACGGACTGCGTCCCACAGCCCATCCGGTTCAACTTCCGTATACCCCTCGAAGAGTTCCGGAAGTTTGTCTGTCCAATCCTTGTTACTGTTCATATCCTTGCTTCTTCCAATAATCTTTGATCTTTTTTGCAAGCATCGCACGCGCACGGAAGAACTGCGATGCCGACGAGTCTTCCTTGATGCCCAGCAATCCCGCTATCTCCCTGTGCGATTTCTTCTCGAAAACGAAGAGATTGAATACGGTCCGGTAGCCGTCCGGCAGGCTCTTTATCATCTCCGCCAGTTCGCGGACCGGCACATCAGGCATGCCTTCAATCTCCCCTTCCCCCTCTGTATCCGGCAGCTCGTCCACATACTTCAGGCGCCCTGCACCGCGGAGGCTCTTGAGTGAATCGTTCACCACAATGCGGCTCATCCATGCCTTGAGGCTTCCCTCCCCGCGGTATTCGAATCCGTCCAACTTGCTGAACACCTTCACGAACGCATCCTGCAGGATATCCTTGACGGCCGCGGAATCCACCACATAACGGGAGCATACCGCAGTGAGATACCCGATATAGCGATCATATAACAATCGCATCCCGGACGCTTCCCCGCTGCGGATCCGCTTCAGCAGTTCAAGTTCGCTCAACTCATTTCCTGCTCTTGAACCTGAACTTATGAGATTCCGTCTTTCCGGCACAGTCCTTCCATTTTAGCGTAAGTATCTTGTATTCATCTCCCGTTTCCGGAAGTGTATTTATGTCGAAATATACGAGCGATTCCCCTTGCTCCTGATGCTTGTCGCCTGCTGCGTCATGGCGGAGCACAAGTTCGTACGGATCCTCGGGATTGGTTCCGGCTATCAGGCGGAACCGGTGCCGAATGCCTTCATCCCCCCACCATGTCGAGTAATGCAGAGTCAGATATCCGTCCTCTGCGCCGGTCATCCAGTCGAACACTATGTCCAGTCCGTCATCTCCTGGAGCCGACACGTCTGCGGTGAACTCGCCTTTGTCTATCGAGTCGTAATAATGGACATCCGTCACATACCCGTAACTGCCCATTACCTTATTGTATACGGAGATATCGCATACGATGCGTTCCCCTACCAGCTTTTCGTCCGTGAAATTCCGCGGGAACAGACGTGTGGTATCGTCCACCTGAAAATACAGGGTGTCGGTCGGAGACTGTTTCACGCTGACGATTGCCGCGTAGGATAATGGCCGTCCTTCCACATTTTCTGGAAATTCATTCGATGCCATTTCTTTGGCGCATCCTGCGGCAAGGAGGACCGATAAAACGATTGATAAAATATTGACCGGGCGATTCATATTCTTTTGTTTGCTTCTGTATTATAAATCCGGGTTGCGCGGATTCTTGCATGAAAACTTTCGTTTGAATATAGATGCAAGATTCCGTCAAAAACGAGTTTAATATACAGAAAAACACGAGAATTATGAAAAAATACATCTTATTTGCAATAACAATTGCAGTCGTAGCGTCTCTTGCGTCTTGCATGAAAGACGGATTTTATTATGAACCTGCAGCCGGCCTGAGCGAATCCCGTCAGGAGGGTGCCGAAAGCGGAGATGTTTTCAACAAGATCCAGGAGAATGACTTCATCAAGGCGTCCGAGCAGGCGGTTTCCACCTTCTCGGTAGATGCCGACGGAGCAGCTTATTCATATATGAGGCGATGCATCAATTCGGGCTTTCTGCCGGATGCGAATTCTGTCAGAATCGAAGAATTCCTCAACTATTTCACCTTCGATTACAATGAGCCGTCCGGAGAGGAGAGTCTTGGAATAAATGCCGAACTCGGAGACTGCCCATGGGCTGAAGGGCACAAGCTGCTTCGGCTAGGCCTGAAAGGCAAATCCATGAAAGACAGCGAGATACCGAATGCGAACTACATCCTGCTGATTGACACTTCAGGATCGATGCAGGGCAGCGACCGCATCGAACTGCTCAAGACCGGCCTTTGCAACATGATCGACTATATGCGTCCGGACGACAGGATTGCCATCATAACATATTCGGGGAGCGTCAAGAAGTTGCTCGAGTCCACCCTGGTAAAAGATGCTTCCGCGATAAAGAAAGCCATCAGGGGGCTCAAGGCAAGCGGATCTACGGCCGGCGGCGAGGCCATGAAGATGGCTTACGAAGAAGCTGTCGAGCATTATGAGAAAGGAGGCAACAACCGGATAATCATGTGTACGGACGGAGACTTCAATGTCGGCGTATCCAGCACATCCGCACTGGTGGAAATGGTGGAGAGTTATCTTGAAAAGGGAATCTACCTGAGCATAATGGGTTTCGGTACCGGGAACTTCCAGGATGCACGCATGGAGGATCTGTCGAATCACGGAAACGGAACATATACATATATAGATTCCGAAGAGGAGATGATGAAAGTATTCGTGAACGAACGCAGCCGTTTCTATGCCGTAGCGAACGACACCAAATGCCAGGTACGATTCGACACCGCCTCGGTCGACAGCTACCGTCTGATCGGATACGAGAACCGCATGATGGCGAACGAGGACTTTGAAGATGACAAGAAAGATGCCGGGGAAATCGGAGCGGGACAGACCATTACGGCTCTATATGAGATAATCCCGACGGAAGGATTCGCAGCCGGGACGCCAGTGGCAGATTTCAATGTCCGATACAAAAAGGCACTTGGGGAAGACAGCAGGGAACTTTCACTCAATGTCGATTCTGCAATTGCAGAGCCTTCCGACAATTTCAACTTTGCAGCGGGCATTGCCGCCTACGGGCTCTGGCTCAGGCACTCCAAATACAAGGGATCCGCAAATGCGAGCCTCGCCCTGGAACTGGTGGAGTCTTCCCTCGAATTCGACCCCTACGACCTTCGCGCCCAACTTGTGCAACTGATGCGGAAAGCCGCAAGTATGTAATAAGGTATATTATAACTGGAAAAGAAGCCGGTTGATTGTTTCAACCGGCTTCTTTTGTGCGGGAGATCAGAGTCGAACTGACACGTCTTCACCAGACACTAGCTCCTGAAACTAGCGCGTCTACCATTTCGCCACTCCCGCGCTTAGGGAATGCAAAGATAGTAATTTTTTTCTTTTCTCATCAAAAAATATAACTTAACGCGATCATCAGGTCGTTAGGGAGGACGAAGAGT
>CAMOIZ010000132.1 GCA_946616385.1 uncultured Bacteroidales bacterium
CGTCCAGACCAGCCAGGCGGGGCAGATGCCGATGGCGGAGAGGGCCAGGCAGGCGACGGCGCCGAACATGAGGAAGGATGTCAGCGGCAGGGCGAGCAGATTCGTGAGCAGAAAGTGCTTGGGGAAGGTCCGGAAGTGCAGCCATACCAGGGGTGCGGTGAAAATCTGGCAGGAGATGCTCAACGCCATCGACGACCACATCCATTTCACAGGGCCCTTCCTGCGGCCCTCCGAAGGGAACCAGGCGTCCAGCTTCGGGAAAAGAAGGAAGATCCCCAGCATTGCCAGGTAGCTCAACTGGAATCCCAAGGAAGATATCACCCAGGGGCAGGCGGCCAGCTGTATGAGCAGCGCGCAGCACCAGATGGCGATGGGGCTTTTCTTCCTGCCGGGGAAGTGCCGGAGGATTTCGTTCAGGGAGATGAACAGCAGCGCCCGCACTGTCGAAGGCGACGCTCCGGTCATCAGCGCATAGAAGGTGCAGGCGGCGATGATCAGGCCGCTGCGCACAGGCGCGCTCACCCGTCCGTTCCCCAGGGGTGTAAGCAGTTTTCCTATAATAAGATAGATGATTCCGAGATGCAGGCCGCTCAGCGCAAGGATGTGGGAAGCGCCGGCGGCGCGGAACGCTGTCACGGTCTCCCGGGCCAGACCATCCCTCTGCCCGGTGAGCAGAGCCCGGAGCAGTTCGTTCGTGCTGCCGTGCGCGAACGGTATGCTCCGTATCAGCGCATCGGTATGCGCCAGCGCCCTGCCCGCCAGTCCTCCGGAAAAAACGGGCGGAGCATCCCCCCGCAACTCTCCGCA
The DNA here is from genome assembly GCA_946616385.1 of uncultured Bacteroidales bacterium. GTDB lineage: Bacteria > Bacteroidota > Bacteroidia > Bacteroidales > UBA932 > Cryptobacteroides. The sequence continues at coordinate 808 of CAMOIZ010000132.1, forward strand.
CAGCGCTCCCAGGGCGGCAAACAGCAGCGCATACCATAGCCTTCCAGACAGCCTGCCGCCAAGCATCAGCAGCAGAAGCAAGGCGGTGAGCGCCAGCGAATAATGGAAGAGGGGGAACGGACAGAACTGCGCGAGGGCCACCCCCGCGGCAAAAGGAAACGATATCAGCACGGGATCTCTCGCCTCTACCATAACGATTCACTTTTTAATTCTTTGCTAAAGTAAGCATTATTTCTTAAATTTGTAAGCTATCGAAAACACATTTACTCAATAATATGATAATTCTTGTAATCAACTGCGGCAGTTCTTCTATCAAGTATCAGTTATTCGATATGAAGAGCGCCAACGACTATGCCGTAAAGGCAAAGGGTCTGGTGGAGAAAATCGGCCTCCCCGAAGGTAACATCACTCACAAGCCTACCGGCAAGCAGCCTTTCGAAAAGGCCCTGCCCATTCCCGACCACAAGCTCGGAATGAAACTCGTGATGGACGCCCTTGTCGATCCCGAGCACGGCGTGCTCAATTCTTTCGATGATGTAGACGCGGTAGGTCACCGTATCGTGCAGGGTGCCGACTTCTTCGACGGCAGCTGCCTCGTGAACGACGATGTCCTGAAGAAGATCGAAATCTGCTGCGACTTCGCACCTCTCCACAATCCTGCCCACCTGCTCGGCATCCACGCCATCACCCAGGTGCTTCCCAAGACTCCGCAGGTAGTGGTGTTCGACACGGCCTTCCATCAGACCATGCCGGACTACGCATACATGTACGCACTCCCTTATGATTATTATACCGACTACCACGTCCGCCGTTACGGCGCTCACGGCACCTCCCACCAGTATGTTTCCCGCAGGGGCGCCGAATTCACCGGTATCGATATCAATCATTCCAAGATCATCACCTGCCACATCGGCAACGGCTCGTCCGTGACAGCGATCAAGGACGGCAAGTGCATCGACACCTCCATGGGATTCACGCCGCTCGAGGGCATGATCATGGGAACCCGCTGCGGAAACGTAGACTGCAACGTCATCCCCTACATGATGAAGAAGAAGAACATCTCCCCGGACGAGATGACCACCATCATGAACAAGAAGAGCGGTCTTATCGGCCTGGGCGGAGTGAGCTCCGACATGCGTGAGACCGAAGACGCCGCCGCTGCAGGCGACGCCCGCGCACGGCTTGCCATCAACAAGCTCACCTACGACATCGTCAAACTCATCGGAGCCTACAGCGTGGTGCTTGACGGAGTTGACCTCATCGTATGGACTGCCGGAATCGGCGAGCACAATCACAAGGTGCGCCGCCGCGTGTGCGAGAAACTCGGTTCCATCGGAGTCAAGCTCGACTACGCCGCCAATGAGAAGGCCTTCGGCGAAGAAGCCCTCATCAGCGCTCCCGACTCCAAGGTCAAGGTAGCCCTCATCCCTACGGAAGAGGAACTTATGATCGCCCTCGATACAATGAATCTGGTAAAGAAATAAGATATGAGCCTTATCGAACAAATCGTAGCGCGTGCCAAATCCAACAAGCAGCGCATCGTGCTCCCCGAATCGCTTGAGGAGCGCACCATCACGGCAGCAGACCGCGCCCTTGCCGACGGTCTCGCCGAAATCATCCTGATCGGAAACAAAGAGGAAATCCTCGCCTATGCCGAAAAGCTCGGACTGCGTAACATAGGCAAGGCGACCATCATCGATCCTGCCACCAGCGAGAAGACCGCCGAGTATGCAAAGCTGCTCTATGAGCTCCGCAAGAACAAGGGCATGACCCCCGAACAGGCTGCAAAGACCGTTCTGGATCCCCTCTACTTCGGCTGCCTCATCATCAAGAGCGGAGATGCCGACGGACAGATCAGCGGCGCCCTCTCCACGACCGGAGAGACTCTGCGTCCCGCCCTGCAGATCATCAAGTGCTCTCCCGGCATCACCTGCGTCAGCGGTGCGATGCTGATGCTCACCCAGGCTCCCGAATACGGCGAGAACGGCGTGCTGGTGATCGGCGACGTCGCGGTCACTCCCGCTCCCGATGCAGGCCAGCTTGCGCAGATCGCCGTCTGCACCGCCCGCACCGCCAAGAGCGTGGCCGGCTTCGCAGATCCCCGCGTGGCTATGCTGAGCTTCTCTACCAAGGGTTCTGCCAAGCACGAAGTGGTTGACAAGGTCGTAGAGGCTACCGCCCTCGCAAAGGAACTCGATCCTTCTTTGAAGATCGACGGAGAACTTCAGGCAGATGCTGCCCTCGTTCCTTCAGTTGGAAAGAAGAAGGCTCCCGGTTCCGAGATCGCGGGTTCCGCAAACGTTCTGGTATTCCCCAATCTGGAAGTCGGCAACATCGCCTACAAGCTGATCCAGCGCCTCGGCCATGCCGAAGCCATCGGCCCCATCCTCCAGGGCATCGCCAAGCCGGTCAACGACCTCAGCCGCGGCTGCTCCGTGGAAGATGTCTACAACCTCATCGCCATCACCGCCTGCCAGGCGATGGATGCGAAGTAGGGTCGTGTAGCGTTGCGTGCCACATAAGTTGTTGTGGCTCAGTGATATAAGCAAAACGCTCCAGTCAAAATCGACTGGAGCATTGTTTATTTGTTTATTCCATACTTGTATGCAAAAC
>CAMOIZ010000133.1 GCA_946616385.1 uncultured Bacteroidales bacterium
TTATGCCCTCCGGCGTCACTTCTCCATCCATCCAGTGCCACCATACGTAAGGCCGTGCAGAACGCTCGGGCTCTTGGAAAAGGGCGATCAGAGAATCAGCGGGTGCTGCAGCGACAGATAAAAACAGCAAGGTCGAGAGTAAGGACATAACTACAGATATTTACCAGTTATACTTTCGGGATCGGATGCGATTTCGGCCGGAGCTCCGCAGGCTACCACCCTGCCGCCTTCCAGCCCGCCTCCAGGCCCCATATCTACAATATAGTCGGCGTCGCGGATAACTTCAAGGTCATGCTCGATCACTATCACCGTGGCGCCGTTGTCTATCAAATGACGGAAAACCTTCATAAGAGTCTGCACATCAAGAGGGTGCAGGCCGATCGTAGGTTCGTCAAAAACAAAAAGCGATTCTCCCTGTGCGCGTCCCATCTCGCTGGCGAGTTTCAGACGCTGGGCTTCTCCTCCGGAAAGACTCGGAGTAGCCTCACCAAGAGTGAGATAGCCAAGACCAAGGTCGTGAAGAACCTGCATGCGGCTGCGGACCAGAGGAAGATCTGCGCAGGCATCAATCGCCTCATCCACACTCATGGACATCAGTTCGGGAAGAGTGCGTCCACCTTTGCGGTGAATGCTGTATGCATCGCGCGCGTAACGGGAACCGTGACAGTCCGGGCAGGGAATGTCCACATCCGGAAGGAACTGCACATCCAGACTGATGCTGCCGGTGCCGTCACAGGTAGGGCAGCGCAGACGGCCGGTATTATATGAGAAATCCCCGGCCTTCCAGCCTCCGGAACGAGCTTCCTCGCTCTTGGCGAAAATCTTTCGGAGTTCATCATGTATGTTTGCATAGGTCGCTACCGTGGAACGCACGTTGATACCGATAGGTGTCGCGTCTATGAGTTTGACCTGCCTGATTCCCCCGGCATCTACCGAGAGTACATGCGAAGGAAGGCTCTTCCCCTCTACGGCAGCCTTCAGACCCGGAATGAGGCTCTCCAGGATCATGGTGGTCTTGCCCGAGCCGGAAACTCCGGTAACGACAGACAGCCTGCCTTTCGGGAACTCTACTTCGAGAGGTTTGACGGTATGGACAGGACCTGTAGCCATACGGATTCTGCCTTCGGAAAACAGGTCCGTCCTTCGCACCTTGGGGGCGCATTTTTCCTTGAGGAAGGGGCCGATGCGTGATGCAGGATCGGAAATGAGTTCTGGCACGCTCCCCTGCGCTATTATCTGCCCGCCCTTGGCGCCGGCATCCGGGCCGAGTTCGATTATATGGTCTGCGTGCGCAAGCACCTGGGTGTCGTGATCTACCAGCACCACTGAATTCCCGTCCGCCACAAGGTCGTCCATCACGCCGGTAAGACCTTCGAGGTTGGACGGATGAAGGCCGATGGAGGGTTCGTCGAGGACGTAAAGCACTCCGGTGGTGCGGTTTCGCACAGCCCTGGCAAGCTGGACGCGCTGCCGTTCTCCGGTAGACAAAGTGGATGCAGCCCTGTCCAGAGACAGATAACTCAGGCCGAGGTCCACCAGGCGTCGGGCAGTGTCGTTGAATGATTCGCAGATGCGCTCCGCCATCGGCCGCATAGGTTCCGGAAGGGAAGCCGGCACGCCTTTTACCCATTCGATGAGTTCAGAAAGTGTCATCTTGCAGGCATCTGCAAGGTTGATCCCCCTGAGCAAAGGCGCCCGTGCAGCTTCCGAAAGCCTGGTACCTCCACATTCCGGGCAGACATCTTCTTTCAGGAATTTCTCCACCCTCTTCATTCCTGTCTCGTCCTTTACCTTCGCGAGAGCGTTTTCGACGGAATACACAGCATTATAGTAGGTGAAATCCATCTCCGCGAAGTTGTTTGTCTTTTCGTTCCGATAGAGTATGTGTTTCTTTTCGGCCGGGCCATGGTAAACTATTTCCTTCTCTTCCGGGGTCAGGTCCTTGAAAGGAACGTCGGTACGAACGCCCATCTCGCGAGCGATATCTTTCATTAGAGACCACATCAGCGAGCCCCAGGGCGCGACTGCGCCTTCGTCTATGGTCAGGTTCTCGTCAGGCACAAGGGTGGATTCATCGACGGTGCGGACGATTCCGGTGCCGCCGCAGCATCGGCAGGCGCCTTCGCTGTTGAATGCCAGCTGCTCAGCTCCGGGAGGGAAAACCTGCTCGCCGCAGACAGGGCAATAAATTGGTTGCTCCGCAGCAACGTCCAGAGTCGGCTCCAGATAATGCCCGTTCGGACAGCGATGGCACGCCAGACGCGAATACATCAGGCGAAGACTGTTAAGCAGCTCGGACATGGTGCCGAAGGTACTCCTGATACCAGGCACTCCGGGCCTTTGATGAAGGGCAAGGGCAGCAGGAACATAGCGGACTTCATCCACCATTGCTCTCGAAGCCTGAGTCATCCTCCTGCGGGTATATGTGGACAGGGATTCCAGATACCTCCTCGAACCCTCGGCATACAGGATGCCCAATGCAAGAGAAGACTTGCCTGAACCGGACACTCCCGCAATACCTGTAATCTTTCCAAGCGGGATATCAACATCTATATTTTTAAGATTGTGGGCCTTTGCGCCACGAACTTCTATATACTTCGGCATAATCATACAAATTTAATGATTTTCGGGGAGAAAAATAATTATATTTGCATATATGAGAAGATTATCGTTTCTACTTTCCATTGCACTTTTACTCTGTGCATGCGGCCACAGGAATACTGCGAAAGAAACCGAAGAAGAAAAAGTCTGGCCTCTGGGCTTCAATACCGATACACTTTTCGTCAAGGAAAGCAAAGTGGCCTCCGGAGAGGTCTTCAGCAAGTTGTTCACCAGGCTTGGGATGAGCGGCCAGGATGCGCAGAGGCTCGTCTATGCCTGCGACAGCACCTTCGACGTACGCAGACTGCGTGCGGGCAACAAGGTGGACGCCTATTATTGCGGAGACACCATTGCCCCGGTGCTGCGTTACGTGGTTTATGAACGCGACCGAATCAATTCCACGGTTTTCAAATGCTACGACTCGCTTGCAGTGTGGAACGTAGCGAAACAGGTGGACACCATTCGCAAGTATACCGATGTCACCATCAGCAGTTCTCTTTGGAACGACATGATCGCTGCCGGCGCCTCTCCCCTTCTCATACTTGAACTGGCGGACGTATACGCGTGGACAGTCGACTTCTTCGGCCTTCACGAAGGCGACCGTTTCCGTGCATTCTACCGCCAGAGGGTCGTGGAAGATGAAGTCATCGACATTCAGGGCATAGACTTCGCCCAGTACACCCGCGGTGCGGACACTCTCTATGCCATACGCTACGACCAGGGCGACAACGGCAACAAATACTGGAACCAAAAGG
>CAMOIZ010000134.1 GCA_946616385.1 uncultured Bacteroidales bacterium
GGCCGAAGATGTTCGTGAAAAACAAAGGGAAAGCAATGGACATCACCTTCCAGGTAATACCGCCGGCTGCCGCATCTCCAAGGGCATATCCTATTTTCTCCGAGAACTTTACCATATAACTATTTCTTGTTGAGATTCTTGTCGATCAAGCGGTTGAGCCTTTCCACGGTCAAGCCTGTCCTCAGGCCGTCCGGTTCGGTATTGAGGCAATAGTCTACGAGACGGTCGATAGTCGAGACGGCAACGTGCATGCGAGTATCGGAAGAAGCATAATAGATATAGACGGTGCCGTCCTCATCGGCAATCCAACCGTTGGAAAAGAGTACGTTCATCACGTCGCCGATATATTCTTCGCCCTCGGGAGCCATGAAGAACCCGGCAGGTTCGGCAATAACGCGCGTAGGATCGTCGAGGGCGGTCATGTACATGTAGAGCACATAACGAAGGCCGGATGCACATCCGCGCACTCCGTGAGCAAGATGCAGCCATCCCTTCGGCGTCTTTATAGGAGCCGGGCCTTCCCCGTTCTTGGATTCCTTTATGGTATGGTAGTGACGCTTGTTGATGATTTTCTCGTCACGTATTACCGCTCCGTCCATGCTGTCCACAAGCGCCCAGCCTATGCCTCCGCCATTTCCGGCATCGATGAAGCCGTCCTGAGGGCGGGTATACAGGGCATATTTGCCGTCGACGAATTCCGGATGAAGCACGACGTTGCGCTGCTGGCTGGAAGAAACGATATCCGGCAGACGCTCCCAGGTGACAAGATCCTTGGTGCGGGCGACACCGGCGGCTGCAACGGCGGAAGAGAGGTCGCCGGCAGGGGCGGCAGGGTCCTTGCGCTCGACGCAGAATATGCCGTAAATCCAACCGTCTTCATGAGCGGTGAGTCTCATGTCGTAAATATTGGTGGCCGGTTCTCCGAATTCCGGCATGGTCACAGGACGCTCACGGAAACGGAATCCGTCGGTTCCTCTTTCACTTTCGGCTACCGCAAAGAAAGACTTGCGGTCGGCGGCTTCGACACGCACTACCATGCAGTAGCGTCCGTTCAACTTTATTGCGCCTGAATTCAGCGCTGCATGGATGCCGAAACGCTCCATGAGATATGGATTAGTCGCAGGATCGAAGTCGTAACGCCACTCCAGCGGGGCATGTGCGGCGGTCAGCACCGGGAAAAGATATCTTTCGAATACCCCGTTGTCCTCGACCGGAACGTTTACCCTGTTCAACAACTCTTCATGACGCATGCGAAGGAAATGCTCTCTTTCTTTGAAATCCATGATCAAATCAATGCTATTTGTTTAAAATCTGTAAACTTTTTGAAATCTTCTTCGTTCTCGAAACCCTTCCACGGGCCATAGAAATGCTCCGGCTTGTCGTGGGCGTTACGCCAGGTAAGAACGTAACTCACAGGGAAATCCTTTATTACCGGATAAAGCACTTCCGTCCACCAGACAGGAGATGGGATCGACTCGAGGCCGGTTTCGGAAAGGGTTATGATTTTTCCATGTTCCTTTCCCAGGGAAGTCATGTACTCCAGCGTGCTCCGGAGTTCTCCCGAGAATTTGGCGCACGATGCTTCCAAGCCAGACTCGCGATTGAAATAGGTGTAGCCATCCACACCGAGAATGTCTATTAAGTCATCACCCGGATAGCGTTCCATATAACCCGCAACGTCCACGTTCATGCTGGGCGAATAGCACCAGAGCATGTTGTCCAACCCGCGTTCGCCTTCCAGATAATCGTAAGTCATCCGCCAAAGAGCCTTGTACTGCTCCGTGGTGCAGAGCCTCTGTCCCCACCAGAACCAACTTCCGGTATGCTCGTGCCAGGGGCGGAAGATGAAGGGGATACGATTGCCGTCGGCATCGCGCAGGGTATCGAAGAAATCAGCCAGTATCTTCAGCCATTCCTGGAATTTAGCATGATTCTCTCCTCCTTCAAGGATGGAGGCCACCACCTGGTCGGAACTGATGTCCCAGGCGTCTCCCCCGGTCAGAATGTTGCGGGCGTGCCAGGAGAAAGTGACGACCCCGCCCCTTTCGTGATGCTTCACGGCAGCCCTGCGGATCAGGGTGAACGGGACGGCGTCCAGGCTTTTGTCGCCGCCAAGTTCGAGTTCACCAAGTTCAAGGCCGAGCACTGCGGGATAGTGTCCGCACACATCCTTTATGTCGGAGCGCTCCAGCGGATCGTTTTCTGCGTCTTCCACCTTCCAGGCATGACCGTAGCATAGGTCATCCTGATGACCGTACATGATTTTACCATCTGCCACGAGGGCTTCGAGTCGGGCCGACAATTCCGAGGCCGCACCGGCCTTGTCGCCGTTCCCGCAGCAAGCTGCGAGAACGATGGCGAGTCCGGAAAAGAGGATAGGTTTCAGTATGGTTTTCATTTTCAGAATTTTGGTGCCTTGTTATAGACAGTTTCGAGAGTATAGTTTTCGCTGTCGTTGTTCATGGTATTCACTATCAGGTCGACAATCTCCTTGCTGTTGCCGATATAGCCGCCGGTGCCATGATTTATGTATCCGTGGTGTTCCTGGCCGCTGCCGGTGGCACCGTTGTCCCACAGGAAGGGAGGCAGGCCGTAAGTCTTGGCAGCCTTCACGATATACTCCATATAGTATTTGAAGAAGGCCCATGCGCGGGTGTCGCTCTTGCTTCGCATCGAACATCCGAATTCACCCACGTAAACAGGTATGCCTTTGTTGACATAATCGGTGGTCAGTTTGCCGAATATAGCCCTCACATGGTCTTCATCTCCGCCTGAGGCCTTTTTGGCCGCATCTCCGGTATGTCCCCAATCCGAATACTGACTATCCCCGATGGTATATTCGCTGGGGTCGTAGAAATGGACGGATACCATTATCTTGCCGGCAGCATCCTTTGGAAGGGTAAGATAATCCACGAATGAAGGATTGGCGGCATAGGTGGGCACCCCCAGCCAACGCGTGTCGTTATTCCCCCCGGTAGCCCGGACTGCATCCACGAATACCTGGTTCCACTCGTTGAGTATGTTGCACTGAATCGAAGGATTTGCCCGGAAAGATGCGCTCCAGCCCCATCCGCCGTCGTTCAGTTCGTTGAAAGACTCGAAAATCAGCCATTCACCCTTGTCCTTGAACTTCTCCGCTATCTGGGTCCATACCGCAGTGATTTCTTTTTTGATACTTTCGTTGACCTCGCTGCTCTTGGACGCTCCCAGGATGTCGAGCCATCTCGTGTCCAAGTCTTTCCCGTTTTCCTTGATGGAATGGTGATTCTCATCGTGATGGGTGTTGATGATAACATAGAGGCCGGCTTTCTCAGCATAGCCGACGATCTC
>CAMOIZ010000135.1 GCA_946616385.1 uncultured Bacteroidales bacterium
GCTGGCGGGCGCGCTCTTTCCGGATCAGGTCGAAAATTTGTAAATCTTCTTTCATATTTTATTGGTTATTAATTTCTGGTGTCGCGGCAAAGGGCCGCTGCCCGCCGGGGGCGTCGGTCAGTCGGCATTGCCGCTCAACAAAACAATTGCTATTTGACATGGAATTTCACAGATGTCCGTATATCATCGGATGCGGAGCCGACGTGAGCGATGAAATCGCCGGGTTCGACTGTCCACTTGTGGGCGTCGGCATCGAAGAAACTGAGGGCGGAATCCGGAATGTCGAAGCTGACGGTCTTGCTCTCGCCGGGCTGCAGGAACACCTTCTTGAAGCCCTTGAGCTCCTTGGCGGGGCGCTCCACGCTGGCTTCGGGATCGCTGATATAAAGCTGGACTACCTCCGCACCGGGAACTGAGCCGGTATTCTTGACGGACACGTTCAGCTTGCGTCCCTTGATGGACGCTTCGCCATATTCGAAAGTAGTATAGCTCAGGCCATGCCCGAATGCGAACATCGGCTTCACGCCTTTGGTATCGTACCAACGGTAACCCACGAAGATGCCTTCTGAATAATACTCGTCGATTATATTCTCACCTTCACGCTGAATGCCCGGATACTGCTCCTCCATGAACACGGGGCCGTCTTTCATTTCTACGGGGAAGGTGAACGGGAGTTTGCCGGAAGGATTCACGTCGCCGCTGAGCACGTCGGCAAGGGCGGGACCTGCCTCGCTGCCAAGATACCATCCCTGCACGATAGCGGGGACTTTGTCGGCCCAGGGCATGGCGACGGCGTTTCCGGAGATATTCACGAACACCACTTTCCTTCCCGTGGCGGCAAGGGCCTCGACGAGCGCATCCTGTCCGTAAGGCAGACCGTATTCAAGACGGTCGACACCTTCGCAGTCCTGATGCTCGTTCTTGTTCAGGCCGCCGAATACTATCACATAGTCGGCATCCGCGGCGGCAGTGACCGCATCGGAGACCATCTGCTCAGGGCTGCGGTTTTCGGCAAGGTCGTATTTGGCGGAGATGCCATCCTGCGCCCTGGCAGCGCCGCTTGAATATCCGCGTTCGTACACTATTTCAGCCTCGGGGAAACGGGCCTTGAGCCCTTCGAGGGGAGAAATCTCGTATTTTGCCTTCAGCGAAGAAGACCCTCCTCCCACGGTGAGCATCTTCACCGCATTCTCTCCCACCACAAGGATCTTGCGGGCGTCACGCATTGGCAGGATACCGCCGTCGTTCTTGAGCAGGACTATACCCTCTCCCGCTATCCTTCGGGCGGCGGCAGAGTGCTCAGGGCATACGAAACGGCCGTGGCCGTAGCCTTCGGCCAGATTGGTGCGGAACTGCAGGCGGAGTATGCGGCGCACCTTGTCGTCGAGTTCCTCCGTGCCGAACTTGCCGGCCTGGATCCTTTCGAGGAAGGGTTCTGCAAGGTGATAACGGTTATACACATTCGAAGGTCCGGTGGTAAGTCCGTCGGTCCAGGTGCCATACTCGAGGTCAAGGCCGTTGGTAATGGCCTCGTCGGTATCATGGGCGCCTCCCCAGTCGCTGATTACCACGCCGTCGAATCCCCACTCGCCCTTCAGGATATCCATGAGCACGGGCTTGTTGTGGCAGAGGTGCTGATCTTTATATAAATTGTATGCGCCCATTATGCTCCAGGCACCGCCTTCGACCACGGCCGCCTTGAAGGCAGGGAGATAGATCTCGTAAAGCGCGCGGTCGTCGACGTTCACATTGACGGTGTGACGGTTGATTTCGTCGTTGTTCAGTGCAAAATGCTTTACACAGGCGGCTACTCCCTTGCTCTGAACCCCCTGAACGTAGGGAACGACCATAGTGGAGGAAAGATAGGGATCCTCGCCCATGTATTCGAAGTTGCGCCCTCCGAGGGGATGACGGTAGATATTCACTCCGGGGCCGAGCAGCACAGTCTTCTTCCTGTAGCGGGCCTCTTCCGCAATGCACTCGCCATAAAGGCGGGACAGTTCAGGATTCCACGACGCGGAAAGGCAGGTCAGGGCCGGATATGCAGTGCAGGAGTCGTTGGTCCAGCGGGCCTGGCTCCATTTGTCCCAAAGGACCTCGGCGCGGATGCCGTGAGGGCCGTCGGTGCACCAGATTTCCGGAATTCCAAGCCGGGGCACTCCGGGGGAACTGAATTTGCTCTGGGCATGTGTCATGGCTATCTTTTCTTCCAGAGTAAGCTGGGAGAGGATGTCGTCTATCTGTTTTTCGGTGTCGGGAGCCTTGGGCGTGCCGCACGCGGCCGCGAGCCATATCAAGGCAAAAAGAAGATGCTGTCTTTTCATACCTTACAAATATAATAAAAAAACAGCATCCGATAAGCGGTCGTCAAGTTATTCAGAATAATCTATTCGTGAACGTAACCGTCATCTTTGATATTCCAGATAGGTATGAGCACGGCGGCACTTAGCACTGCCACTCCGGACATTATTATAAATAGATTGTTCCAGAAGCCCTGACCGAAGGTATCGGACAGGAAACCTATGCCAAGGCCCGTGAACAGCACGCTCACATAGCAGAAAAGTCCTACAAGCCCCGCTGCTGCGGATGCCGCTTTCTTGGTGGCGTGCTTGCCCGTAACCACGCAGTAGAGGGCCTGGGGGCCATAAAGGAAGAAGCCGGCCAGAGCGAGAAGAGCCAGCATTATCACGGGGCTGGTTCCCTCCGGCAGGAAATGAATCGCAATCAGGCAGAGGGCGGTCAGCAACATCTCGACCAGGCACATCTGCTGTCCCTTTCCCTTGAAGATCTTGTCCGTCAGCCAACCCGCCAGCAGCATGCCGGCACAGCCACAGACCTCGAAGATGCCTATTGTCCATCCGGCAAGGGTAGGAGAAAGAGGATTGTCTCCCTGCTGCAGGAACTTCGGGCCCCAGTCCAGCACTGCGAAACGCACCACATAAAGGAACATGTCGGAGATTGCGCAGAGCCACACGACAGGATTGCGGAATACCATCTTCTTCACGAACTTGCGGTACTCCTCGGGAGTGTCGTTGTCATCCAGTTCCGTCCTGGTATCAGGGAGTTCAGGCAGGCCGACCGACTTCGGGGTATCACGCAGAGTCAGGAAGATGAAAATCACACCCGCTCCGGAGATGATTGCAGGGATCCAGAAGCACCACTGCCAGCTTGACGATGCCACTATCGCCCCGCAAAGCACGGCCACAATGCCGGCCCCTATCGAATGGGACATGTTCCACAACGACATCTTGGTCGCAAGTTCCTTTGGAGGGATCCAATGCACCAGCAACCTGTTGCA
>CAMOIZ010000136.1 GCA_946616385.1 uncultured Bacteroidales bacterium
TTGCACGCAGAGGGGCGAATTTATCGGCGGCATCGCCGATGACTGCGACGGGGCCTTCGGCGAAGAGGTCCGCGAAACTGTTTTCATCGAGAACGACAGGGGAAATGTCGGTCCGGCGGGTTCCGTCAGGGGAATATACGGCCGTGTAGACCTCCATCCTGCGGGCATCCACCATGGGAAGAATCGCCTTGCACCCTTCCGGAAGGCCGGCTTCGATCGCCTGCCTTGCAAGAATGTCGAGGGTGCTGACGGAAATGAGGGGAAGGGCCCCTCCGAAACAAAGCCCCTTGGCCGTAGAAACACCCACTCTGAGGCCGGTATAGGAGCCCGGGCCTGCACTTACCGCCACGGCATCGAGGTCATTTACCGACCATCCGCTCGACTCGAGCATCTCCTTTATGAACTGGGCCGTAAGCGATGCATGCGCCCTCGGCTCGCTGCTGCGGCGGGAACAAATTATCTTTTCACCTTCAGAAAGAGCTGTGGAGCAGAGTGAAGTTGAAGTTTCGATGAGTAGGAGTTTAGCCATTGACTATGAGTTCTTTCAGATATGGGAAAACCTTGAGGGAAAGGTCGCGAAGCGCAGTGTAGACCACCGATGAGTTGAGCACTTCCGCTTTTACGATTCCGAATTTTGCTATGACAGGGTCGAGGATGAAGATCAGCAGGCCTATCACGATCGCGGCTTTGAGCAGTGCGAAAACGAAGCCCAGAAGGCGGTTCAGCCACCCGAGCGATGCGAGGCTCAGAGTCTTGGTTATCAACTTTCCTACTGCTGCCAGAATGAAGATGGTGATGATGACCGTGACGGCGAATGCTATGATGTTGATGATTTTCTGGTCGGCATGCATGAAGCCGTTCAGCCATTCTCCTATGACTACGGAGAACTTGAAAGCGGCCCACACGCCGGCGAATATGGAGATCAGGGAGACCAGTTGCTCGACCAGCCCTTTGCGTATGCCGGTGACCAGTGCGGGCACGAAACATACAAGCAGTATTATATCAAGAGTTTCCAAAGAATTGATTATATTTGTAAATTGTTTAAGCAGTACAAATTTAAGGAAAAAATATGACATTCAAAGAATATAAAGGATTGGATCTGGTTGCCACGGGAAACCGTGTGCTGGAGCGTTGGAAAGAACTCAAGGCCTTCGAGAAGAGTCTCGAACTCGCGGAAGGGGAGCCTGAGTTCATCTTCTTTGAAGGTCCTCCGTCGGCGAACGGAAAACCGGGCATCCACCATGTTATGGCCCGTTCCATCAAGGACGCCATCTGCCGCTACAAGAGCCAGACAGGCTGGAAAGTGCGCCGCCGCGCCGGCTGGGACACCCACGGCCTGCCCGTCGAACTCGGAGTGGAGAAGAAGCTGGGCATTTCCAAGGCCGACATCGGAACGAAAGTCACCATCGAAGAATACAACCGCACTTGCCGCGAGGAAGTGATGAAGTACACCAAGGAGTGGACCAACATGACCGAGCGCGTGGGCTACTGGGTGGACCTGAACGATCCTTACATAACCTACGACAACCGTTATATCGAGACTCTGTGGTTCCTCCTCAAGAAGATCTACGACAAGGGCCTTCTTTACAAGGGATACACTATCCAGCCCTACAGCCCTACGGATGGCACCGGCCTCAGCTCCCATGAGCTCAACCAGCCGGGATGCTACCGCGACGTGTCCGACACGACCGCGACCGTGCAGTTCGAGGTGATCCGCGATGCGGCATCCGAAAAGCTCTTCGGCGAAGATCCCGTCTACTTCCTGGCCTGGACCACCACCCCCTGGACTCTTCCTTCGAACACCGCGCTCTGCGTGGGCCCCGGCATCGAATACGTGCGTGTGGCATCCACCAACCAGTATACCGGACAGAAAGCCACCTACGTGCTCGCCAAGGAACTTGTAGGCGCGTGGTTCAACGACAAGATAGCCTATGAGGTGCTTCCCGGTTCGTTCAAGGGCTCGGAACTTGTAGGCATACGCTACAAGCAGCTGATTCCCTGGTTCAAACCCGACGGAGACGCCTTCCGCGTCATCCCCGGCGACTATGTGACTACCGAGGACGGTACCGGCATAGTGCACATCGCTCCGACCTTCGGCGCCGACGACAAGAGGGTGGCTGCGGCCGCCGGAATCGCAGGCGTGATGCCCGTCGACATCAACGGCAACCCCATGGCCCAGGTGGACACCCAGGGGCGTTTCGTGCGTCTGGAAGACCTCGATCCGGCTTATGTGGCCTCGTCGGTGGATCCTTCCTACAAGGAGTTCTCCGGCCGCTACGTGAAGAATGCTATAGACGATTATTTCCGCAAGCTTCACGGCCAGGAGCCCCTCGCCAAGGATGCTCCCGTGCTCGACGTGGACCTTTGCGTGATGATGAAGCAGGACGGACGCCTGTTCCGCATGCAGAAGCATGTTCACAGCTATCCTCACAGCTGGCGTACCGACTGCCCTGTAATATATTATCCTCTTGATTCCTGGTTCATCCGCACCACCGCCGTCAAAGACGAGATGGTAGCCCTGAACAAGCAGATCCGCTGGAAGCCGGAATCCACCGGCACCGGACGTTTCGGGGTATGGCTCGAGAACATCCAGGACTGGAACCTCAGCCGCAGCCGTTTTTGGGGCACGCCTCTACCCATCTGGCGTACCGAAGACGGCAAGGAAGAAATCTGCATAGGCAGCGTCAAGGAGCTCTACGAGCAGGTCGAGAAAGCGGTTGCAGCCGGCATAATGGCCTCCAATCCCCTTAAAGACAAGGGATTCGATCCTGCCGACATGAGCAAGGATAACTACGACCGCATCGACCTCCACAGGCCCTACGTCGACAATATCTTCCTCGTGAGCCCTACGGGCAGGAAGATGACCCGCGAGAGCGACCTGATCGACGTTTGGTTCGATTCCGGTTCGATGCCTTATGCCCAGACTGGCCTTCGCGGCATCGACAGTGCGGATTTCGGCAGCACCGCCGACTTCATCGCCGAAGGTGTCGACCAGACTCGCGGCTGGTTCTATACCCTGCACGCGATACATACGATGGTAAGCGGAACTCCCGCGTTCAAGCGCGTCATCTCCAACGGACTTGTGCTCGACAAGGACGGCAACAAGATGAGCAAGCGCCTCGGCAATGCCGTGGATCCTTTCCAGGAACTCGACAAGTACGGCGCCGACGCTCTCCGCTGGTATATGCTTACGAATGCCCAGCCTTGGGACAACCTGCGTTTCGACGAGGCCGGTGTTGACGAGATCCGCCGCAAGTTCTTCGGCACTCTCTACAATACCTACTCTTTCTT
>CAMOIZ010000137.1 GCA_946616385.1 uncultured Bacteroidales bacterium
TCGAGTTCTTTCTGCTGCTTGCGCTGGGGACGGATCATAAAGAGCCACATCACCGCGAAGAGCAGGATTATCATGATCCAGAAACTGGCGCCGCCGCCAGCTGCGGGCTGCTGTGCAGCCTGAAGGAGGGTAATAAGAGTCATAATCTGCTATTTTTTAATAAGTTTGTCGAGTATTCCGTTCACGAAGGCGCGGCTTTCCGGAGTGCTGTAGTACTTGGAAATCTCCACGTATTCGTTGATCGTAACCTTGGGCGCGATGTTGCTGAAGGCCTCCGCCTCGGCAAGGCCGCACACTATGAGGGCGAGGTCGGTGACGCAGATGCGGGAACGGTCCCACTTGGGAGTCACTTCCGATATCTGGGAGATGTAACGGTCGAAGCCGCTCACCGCCTGGCGAAGAAGTTTCACCACGAAGGCCTTGTCGCTGTCTTTCGTGCCGCTCTGGTCGAGGTCGCTCATGAACAGCGGCGGCAGGTTCCAGGGCTTGCCCTTTCCGAGACTCTCCATGGTGCGGATGCACCAGTTGAGCGCGTAGGCGAGGTCGTCGTTCCACCAAATCGAAAGGTCTTCGAGTATCTTCTCGAGTTCTTCGTTGTCTTCGAATTCCTCCTCGAAAATCTTCATCCACAGGGCAGCATCTCCCTTCAGGGTGTTGGGGCCCGCCTCCAGATATTCCTTATAATAGTCTTTGGTGCGGATGGAATCCCACAGATGGCGCACCAGCACGTCGTACTGGTCCCAGCTGAATTTCTTCTTCTGCACTATCTTCTGGAAGTCGGGATCCTCCTCCAGCTTGGGAGTGATGAGGTTGTCGGCGAACTTGAAGTTGGGGTGGAGTTCTTCTTCGGTAGGATTGAATTTGCCTCTGGCTGCTTCCAGACGGTCACGGGATTCACGGGCGAGGGGGCCTGTGCAGCAGAGGAGGAAGAGGTAAAGGTCCCTCGTCGCCTCCATCGAATGGTCGAGCGCCGCCTCGAGTTCCCCCAAGGAGGTACTCTGGTTTTCCGTAAAACTGTATACGGCTTTGAAGGCCTTTATACGTAGAATTCTGCGGTTAAGCATCTTTTTCAAACAAAATAATGTGCAAATATAGCATCTAATCCTCAAAAAATTCTAATTTTGCAGAAATAAAACAACCAAATTATTTTTGATTATGTACAGAGACGACAGAGATCAGACTGGTTTCCAGGATCGCAATGCAGAAGATGTTTACTCAAAGCCAGTGAGAGCCGGTAAGCGTACATACTTCTTCGATGTAAAGTCCACAAGGGGGCAGAACGACTTCTACCTCACTATCACCGAGAGCAAGCGTCGCAACAATCCCGACGGAACCTTTACCTACGACAAACACAAGATCTTCCTCTACAAAGAAGATTTCGACAAGTTCAAGGAAGGCCTTGACGAGGTAATCAAGTACATCACCGACAATTGCTTCGGTGGAGAGATTCCCGTCCGCCAGGAAGAACCCGCTGATCAGGAAGGATACTTTTAATGGCATCCATTCTTCTTAAGAATATCACCATCGCCGATGAGGGCAAGGACGTTCTCATCGGCGGTGGCCGTATTCTCAAAATCAGCCCCGCAGGCTCCTGCGTCGACTGGGACCTTGCCGGCGACATCGAAGTGATGGACTGCAGCGGCAAGTGGGCGCTCCCGGGATTCATCAACATGCATACCCACGCCGGAATGGCCCTGATGAGGGGCATAGGCGAGGACATGCTATTCCATGACTGGCTCCAGAAAATCTGGAAGATCGAGGCCGGATTCGACTTCGACTACGTTTACTGGAGCGCCAAGGTTGCCTGCCTCGAAATGATTCGCACGGGCACCACCACTTTCAACGACCAGTACTGGTTCTTCCAGGCTTGCCAGAAGGCGGCGTCCGAACTGGGAATACGCCCCGCCGTAGGCTACGACATCATCGACCACGGCGACCCGGAAGAGGCCAAGCGGCAGATGGAGCAGTGCGAGCGCAAGTACGAGGAGGTCATCGACCAGTGGGACAACGAGGGAGCCATCTACGAACTCGCTTTCCACGCCATCTACTCCGTCAGCGAGCCCATGATGATCTGGGCGGCGGAATTCGCGCGCAAGCACGACATTCCCCTGCACATCCATCTCTGCGAGACCCGCAAGGAGGTGGAGGACTGCAAGGCGGCCCATGGCGGACTGACTCCCGTCGAGTACCTCGACGCCATCGGCGTGCTGGGGCCCAATCTGCTCGCAGCCCACTGTCTGTGGCTTTCGGAGCACGACATCGAACTGCTCGCTCACCACGGCGTGCACTGCATACACAACATTAATTCAAACACCAAGCTCTCCTCCGGCTACAAGTTCCTTTACAACGAGCTTCGCGATGCCGGGGCGAACGTCTGCATAGGCACGGACGGATGCGCGTCTTCCAACAACCTCGACATCCTCGAGGCCATGAAGACCTCCGCCCTGTTCCAGAAGGCCTGGAGGAACGATCCCAAGGCCCTGCCCCTGCCCGAACTGCTCGACATGGCCACCATCAACGGTGCCCGTGCTCTGCGGCTCGACAGCGGCCGGCTCGAAGAGGGAGCGCTCGCCGACATCTCCATCGTCGAGACCGACAGCTCCTACTTCCTCTCCCCCGGTCCCTTCCTCGCCAATCTCGTGTATTCCGCCCATTCCGACTGCATCGATTCGGTGATTGCAGGAGGCAAGTTCGTGATGCGGAACCGCGAAATCCCGGGCGAAAGGGAAATCCTTCACGAAGCCAGGCAGGCCCTGAGCAAAATACACTGATAAAATGGACCAGAGAATCGAAAAGATCAACACTGCAGCGGCGTTCATCGAGTCGCGCCTCGAAGGCAGGAAGCCCGTCGCCGCCATCATCCTCGGAAGCGGACTCGGCTCCCTCGCCGACATCATTTCCGACCCTATAATCATCCCCTATACCGAAATCCCCTGCTTCCCCGTTTCCACAGTGATCGGGCACAAGGGCAATTTCATCATCGGATACCTCGGAGGAAAGTGCGTGCTCGCAATGCAGGGACGTTTCCATTACTACGAGGGCTACGACATGGCGACCCTCACCCTTCCGGTGCGCGTGATGAGCAAGCTCGGAGTCAAGTTCCTGCTGGTTTCCAACGCTGCAGGGGCGCTGAATCCTGAATTCAAGGTTGGAGACACCATAATTATCCGCGACCACATCAACTTCATGCCCAATCCTCTGATCGGGGCCAACTTGGACGACTTCGGGCCCCG
>CAMOIZ010000138.1 GCA_946616385.1 uncultured Bacteroidales bacterium
TTTTATTGCGGCAAAGGGCCGCATTGCGCCGAGGGCGTCGCAATGTCGGCATTGCTGCAAACTGAACAACAGGAAGAAAATGAGCGACATAAAGGAAATAATAAACCAGTTCCAGAGGCAGTGTGCCAAGCGTGAGTATTGCACGAGCGATATCCGCCGCAAGGCGCTGGAAAAACTGGAATGGAACCACGAGGCCGCCGAGGAAGTGGTGTCGTCGCTGGTCGCCGACAGATTCGTCGACGACGCCCGCTATGCTGCCGCCTTTGCCCGCGAAAAGTCGTCCCTGCAGGGCTGGGGCCCCATCAAGATACGCTTTCAACTCAGGGCGAAGGGCATTTCCGACGCCGACATCGCCTCCGCCCTTGGTGAAATAGATGCCGACAAGGCTTCCGCCCGTCTCGAGAAACTCCTCGCCGTCAAATGGCACAGCCTGTCCGACGACCCGCAAGGTCGCCTGAAACTTATAAAATTCGCCCTGTCCAGGGGATACGATTACGAAGAAACAGAACCCGTCATCAAAAAAATAACTACCCTACAATGAAAGCCAGGACCGTCATTTCAGCCCTTCTTCTGCTTGCAGTACTGACACCATCCCAGGCAAAACCCGCCCAGAATAAAAAGATCTACCGGAAAGGATGGATAGATCTTAACAAGAACGGGTGCATGGACGTCTATGAAGACCCTTCCGCGCCCGTCGACTCGCGAATCGAGGACCTTCTGGGCCAGATGAACCTGGAAGAGAAAACCTGCCAGATGGTGACGCTTTACGGATACAAGCGCGTGCTGTCCGATGACCTGCCCACTCCCGAGTGGAAAAACAGGATTTGGAAAGACGGGATGGGCGCGATCGACGAGCATCTGAATTCTTACCTGAACGCAAGAAATACCCTGACTCCGGAAGTGAATCCCAATGTCTGGCCGGCGTCGGCTCATGCGAAGGCGCTCAATACGGTGCAGCGTTTCTTCATCGAGGAAACCCGCCTCGGCATCCCCGTGGATTTCACCGACGAGGGCATTCGCGGCGTCGAGGCCTACAATGCCACCAATTTCCCCACGCAGCTCGGCCTCGGTCATACCTGGGACCGCGCCCTGATAAGGGAGGTCGGCCGCATTACAGGGCAGGAGGCGCGGCTTCTGGGCTATACGAACATATATGCTCCCATCCTCGACGTCGGCCGCGACCAGCGATGGGGACGCTACGAAGAAGTATACGGCGAGGATCCCTATCTGGTGGCCGAACTCGGAGTGCAGATGGTGAAAGGACTTCAGGAGGACGGGGGAGTGGCAGCGACCGCCAAGCACTACCTCGGTTATTCCAACAACAAGGGAGCCCGCGAGGGAATGGCACGCACCGATCCCCAGATGTCTCCTCACGAGATGGAAAACATACACGTCTACCCGTGGAGGGAGGTCATCAGGCGTGCCGGCCTGCTCGGAGCGATGAGCTGCTACAACGACTACGACGGCACCCCCGTGCAGGGAAGCAAATACTGGCTGTATGACCGTCTGCGGGGGGATTTCGGCTTCCGCGGATACGTGGTTTCCGACAGCGACGCCGTGGAGTACCTCTACCTCAAGCACCGCACCGCCGCCGACATGAAGGAAGCCGTCCGGCAGAGCGTCGAGGCCGGTCTGAACGTGCGCTGCACCTTCCGCAGCCCCGACAGTTACGTGCTGCCCTTGCGCGAACTGGTGCAGGAAGGAAGCGTGTCGATGGAAACCATAGACGAACGGGTGAGGGACATACTGCGGGTAAAATTCATGATCGGGCTTTTCGATCATCCATATCAGGAAGAATACGAGAAGGCAGATGCGGTAGTGGCATGCCCCGAAAATGCGGAGGTCGCCCTCCGGGCCTCCCTGGAGTCGCTGGTGCTGCTCAAGAACAACGGTGTACTTCCTCTCGACGCGGCATCGCTCGGACGAGTGCTGGTCACCGGCCCCAATGCCGACGACACGGCCTATGCCAACCTGCACTACGGCCCTAGGCATACCGACAACGTGTCGGTCTACGAAGGACTGTCCCGCGCTTTGCAGGGGAAAGCGGAAGTGCGCTATGCCAAAGGCTGCGAGATAGTCGACAAATCCTGGCCCGATTCGGAACTGATAGCCGTCGAGCCTGATGCCGAAGAGATGGCGCAGATCGACGAAGCCGTGGCAATCGCCCGCGAATCCGATCTTGTGGTTGCCGTCGTGGGCGGGAACAGCCGCACCTGCGGAGAGAACCGCAGCCGCAGCAGCCTCGAACTCCCGGGGCATCAGAACAGGCTGCTGATGGAACTGAAGAAAACCGGCAAGCCGCTGGTGGTGGTGCTTGTGAACGGCCGTCCTCTTTCCATCAACTGGGCCGACCGCAATGCGGACGCTATCCTTGAGGCATGGTACCCCGGGCAATACGGCGGCACGGCGGTCGCAATGGCGCTTCTCGGCGACTACAACCCCGGCGGCAAACTCACCGTCACCTTCCCCAAGACGGTGGGCCAGATCCCCTTCAACTTCCCCTATAAGCCCAATTCCCAGATAGATGCCGACAACAGGCCCGGCATAAGCGGAACCCAGGCGCGCGTGAACGGGGCCCTCTACAATTTCGGATACGGCCTCAGTTACACCACGTTCAAGTATTCCAATCTGCAGCTGTCCAAAACTGCGATCAAGCCGGGGGAGAGCGTGGAAGTGTCGGTGGACGTTACAAACACCGGGAACCGCGATGGCGATGAAATAGTGCAGTTATACCTGCACGACCGCGTGAGTTCCATTACTGTTTACGAGAAGATGCTCAAAGGCTTCGAGCGTGTGCACCTAAAGGCCGGAGAGACTAAAACTGTGCATTTTACTCTCGGCCCTGAAGCCTTCCTGATCCTTGATGCGAACTTCAAATATGTGTTCGAACCAGGGGAATACAATGTCATGGTAAGGTCATCTTCCGTCGATCCCGGGCTGCAGCAGAGGCTTACGATGCTGACCCCGACAGGCGAAAAACCTGCGGAATATCTGGAATCCGACGGGCCCGGGATTTTCCCGGTAAGCCTGCTGCGGGGAGAATTCGTAAACGTGCCGGTGGACCAGGAACGTGAAATCAAGGGCATCGTGCTGGAGTGGGGACCGGATACCAACTGTGAAATCGACATTCAGACCACTTTCGGAGGAGGTCTGTATAACACCTGCGATCATGCCAAGGTGCGCACCGGCAACTCC
>CAMOIZ010000139.1 GCA_946616385.1 uncultured Bacteroidales bacterium
TGCGCTGGAGCTCTTCGTTCGAAGGAAGCCTGCGGTCGGAGGCGTGGGCTTCGAGCAGGTCGAGTGTCGGGGCCTTGTATTTGGGAAGGCCTTCGGGCGGATCGAGACGGTTGTCGATGGGCGGCAGTTTTTCGTAACGCTCGTTCTCCAGGGTATCGTCGGTCACGACCTGAAGACCACCTTCGGATGTCTCAGTCTCGTCCGGTTGCGGGTTATTCTCCTTCGGGAGTTCGCCCTCCGGGGAATAATCCACACCGTCCTCGGCCGAATAATCAGCGGCCGCGGAATCGGACTCCGGAGCGTTTTCAGCGGAGGAGTCCGCATTTCCTGCGGCTGCCTCCAAATCAGAGGAAAACAAATCTGCAGACGACTCTGAATTTGAGGAATCAGGTTCACGTGAGTAAATCCAGGAGGTGCATCCGGGGAAGCAGAAGAATACCAGGCAGATCAGCAGCAGGAGGACAAGGATTCCGGTGATGACGGGGCCGACGAGATTGTTGCTCCACAGGATGACCTGCTCGCCACATTCTCCTCCAAGACCCCCGCCGAAAGCATTGGGAATGCCGGCAAGATTGCCCGCGAAAGCGAGCAGCAGCGAGGCCACCACCGTGCCGCTTAATGCCAGAAGGGTGGTTTTGAGGAGAGAAAAATGCCAGCGGTTGCCCACAAGGCGGATACAGACCGCGAAGAGTATCACCAGCAGGGCGAAGCTCCCCAGTCCGAACAATTCGCAGACCAGCAGATGCCCGGTCTTGTATCCGAGCTTGCCGGCGGCGTTGCCCACTTCGGTGGAACTGTCCATCATCGCAGGATCTCCCAACAGGCTCATGTCCTGCTGCCAATGGAAAAGGTATGAGATGCTGGAAATGAGGATGAAGAGGCACAGCACGCCCACTGCCAGTCCGGCAATTATCCTGGCGTTGCCGCGTTCCTTTTCATCCCAGTTCCTCCAGAATGCAATGTAGTCTATGAATCTCCTCATTTCTTCTTGTTTTTCTTGTTATACCGGAAGTTGTTCCGATTCTTCCCTCCGTTCTGCGGCTTTATGCCCAAAGTGGGACGCGAGAAACTGGCATCCTGCGAAATCCCCTTGAGACTGAGCCCTTCAGGTACTTTCAGGCGATAGTCCGAGAGTTTTTCAATGTCGGCGAAAATGGTCTCATCGGCAACGCTGTCCTTGTTCCAGATAAGGTACTGCGTGCGCATGTAGTTCGCGAGCGAACGGATCATGGCCGTTTTCACTTCTCCTTCCGGCTCGCCGCAGAGCAGGTCGATTATCTTCTCGATGTTGCGCCCGTAGTGCGTGGCCTTGATCTTGGATCCCTTCATGGGCAGCGGCACGGGCTTGGTCTCGAACTCTTCCTTCACCGGGCAAGGGTAGGGGGCGTCGATGTCGAGGTCGAAACCGGCGATTATGTAAAGCTGGTCCCACAATTTGTGCTCCCATTGCTCCTGCGACTTGACGGAAGGGTTGAGCAGTTCCATGGTTTTTACGACCGCGGCTGCCTGCTCGCTGCGCTTTGCCTTGTCGGGAATCTCTTTGATGTGCTCCACCATCTTGAGCACATTGCGTCCATATTCGGTGATTTCGAGTTTTTCGCGCTCGGTATTGTATTCCAGTTTGATGAATTCTTCGCTCATAAAAACAGACTTTCTTTCGTAATACGCAAAGATAATAAAAACAATATTAATCTTGGGATTAAGTTTCGGCAAAATATTTGTATTATCTTTGCAAGATAAGATTTGAAAGATGAAATTTATTCGCTGTTTCATTATATCGTGTCTGGCGCTTGCGTCAGTGGCTGCCGTGTCCTGCAAAAAAGACAAGGACGACGATGAAACCAAGGAGTATCTCAACGGTACTCTCACATTTGATGTCCCCAAGTATCTGAAATATGGTGACGTGGTGCACATTGAGCCCACAGGTGTCTACAAAAGCGACGAATCCGACACGCTCCTGTACTGCAGCTGGACCAATCCGCTCACGAACGTGACCGATACTGTCAGGCTGGAAAGCGATCCGGCTTCCAAGAGCAAGGCGTTCGATTTCAAGGTTACGGTGGATTCCCTGGCGTCATTCACTATCACCGTCGCCGTGTGGGCCGACGGCTACTATGCCAGGAGCGCGACCGCCAGTTTCACCATCGTGAATTCCACCCTCGGAAGCGGCTCCCTCAAGGGCTACGACTTCCTGGAAGGGGTTTCTGAAGTGAACGACTCCCGCGACGGGCAGGACTATTACTACAATACTGTGGGAGGAAAGGACTGGCTGATCCAGAATCTTGCCTGGAACGGCGCCGGTTTGGCTTACGACGATTCCGAAGCCATGTCCTACATCTTCGGCCGCTACTACACCTGGGACGAGGCCGCCACCGCCTGCCCTTCCGGATGGCATCTGCCTTCATCGGCGGATTTCAGTGCGATCGCCGGTGACGGTGCAGCGGGCAATCTCATGGTAGACGCCACTTTCAACGGCAATACCATGTGGGAGTTCTGGCCTGCGGTGAAGATTACCAACAGCAGCCGCTTCTCCGCCATCCCCGTCGGCTATATCACAGTGGACGGCGACAAGAAGACCTTCATCGGGCTGAACAATTACGCCATGTTCTGGACGTCCGACGAAAAATCCGGCGACGTGGCAGTGGCACGGTATATTTACGTCGACAAACCCACCCTGTTCGCAGGGGAGTTCGGCAAGAGCAGCATCCGTGCATCGGTACGTTGTGTAAGATAATTTCAATTCCGTATACGCTATGAAGAAAACTCTCATCTGGATCGGCATCATCGCCGTAGTGGCCATCTGGGGCATTTCCGCTTACAATGGACTCGTAAACAAAGACGAAGCAGTCACAGCTGCCTGGAGTCAGGTAGAGAACAACTATCAGCGCCGCGCTGACCTCATCCCCAATCTCGTAGCAACCGTCAAGGGTTATGCAGAACACGAGAAGGGAACCCTCGAGGCAGTCGTGAACGCACGCGCAGCCGCCACCCAGGTCAGCGGAGGCGAACTCAGTTCCGAAGATGTGGCCGCCTACCAGAAGGCCCAGGGCGAAGTGAGTTCCGCACTGAACCGACTGCTCATGGTTGTTGAAAACTATCCCGAACTCAAGGCCAACGAGAATTTCCTCGACCTTCAGGCTCAGCTCG
>CAMOIZ010000140.1 GCA_946616385.1 uncultured Bacteroidales bacterium
GACAAACCTTTCCAGAAAACTGCGGACATTACCTGGATAGAATAGCTTCTGCCGGCGCGGGCAGGAACGAAAGACCCGGCGCCAATAAGCGTCGGGTCTTCAACAGGTAGTGGGGTGTGGTATACGCGCTGCGGGACTCCTAGCCCAGCACGGAGGTGATGATGCGCGAGAGCTGGTCGGTGCAGGAGGTGCCGCGCATGGCGCAGTTCACTCCGGAGAGGGTGGCGGCGGCGCTGCGGGCATCCTGGCCTTCCAGGAGGCGGCCGATTGCCTGAAGATTGCCGTTGCAGCCCTTCACATATTGCAGATTGTGGATCTTTCCGTCCACAAGGTCAAAGTCGATCTGGGCAGAACACACCAACACAGAGGGTTCGGCAGTAATATGCCGAACCCCATTGTTGGTAGTATCGCTCAGAATATTGTAGTCGTCTCCTAACATACAGATTTCTTCACTTCGTTCAGAATGACAGCACTTCGTTCAGAAAAACTTCCGTTCGCAAAGTACTTCTTCCGGAACAGCAACTATTCTGTTACGGGGACCATTACATACTGGATGCTGTTCATGCCGGCAGCTACGGTAGCGGCCACGTCACGCACCTTCGCGGGCGTAAGTGCCTCGACTGCAGCCTCGTATGCAGCATCTTCGTCGCCGTATCCCTCGATGATGTTACGGATCTGGCGCATCCAGTACCAGTTGGAGATACGCTGCTCAGGAATGTTCTTCTTGAGGTTCAGCACAGCCTTCTGGAACTCGTCGTCGGTAGGACCCTCGGCGCAGAACTCGTTGAGCTGACGCTTTGCAACTGTGAGAAGGGTATCGCAGAGCTCGGGCTTGCACTGGAACTGAACCATGAACGTAGCCTGCTCGTTGGGATACTTCTGCTGGCTGCCGGCTGTGTGGGCACCGTAAGTGCCGCCGATCTCCTCGCGCAGCGAAGACACATAGCGCATATCCATCACGAACGACATCACGTTCAGGGCAGCTTCAACCTCTGCGCTGTACTTGACGGGCGCGTGATAATAAAGGAATACTGTGCTCTGGGGAGTCTCCATCTTGGTAGGATCCGTCATCTTGACGTCACCGACTGCGAGACGGTCGTTGTTGTCGACCCATGCGGGAGCCTTCTTTCCCTTGGGGAGAGAGCCGATATACTTCTCTACCAGAGGCTTTACGGCGTCGGGAGTGATATCACCCACGATCACGAGCTTGAGTCCGGCAGCATCGGCGAACATGCGGCGGTAATTCTTCTCGACGGTAGCGATGCTGGCATTGTCGAGAGTGCTCATGTCTATGGTCTGATGACGGGGATTGTTGTTGTATGCAAGCTTGCTGAAGCTCTTCTGCATCTTGAAGTTGGGGGTGGTCAGCACATTGGGGAGAATGCCCTTGAGCTGGTTCACGCCAACCATGTACTCCTCTTCGTCGAAGCGAGGCTGCACATACTCGAGATACATCAGCTGGAAAGCGGTCTCAAGATCCTTCTTGGTAGAAGTTGCCTGCACGCCGTTGTAGAGATTGTCGAGCACGGGCTGCACGGAAACGTTCTTTCCGGTGAGCATCTTGCTGGCCTGGGTGCCGCTGAAGGAAGCAACGCCCCTGTTCTGGTTGAACATAGCCCAGATATTGTCGTCGAAGGATGCAAGATCCTCGTCAGCTACGGTGCTGATACCGCCCTCGCGATAGAGGCGCATGAGAATCTGGTCTTTCTGATGGTCGGTGGGAAGGACATATACCTGCACGCCGTTCTTGAGAGTCCAGACGGTGCTGCCGTAAGGGCCTTCCGCAGTCTTCTTGACCTTTGCACCCTTGAGAGTGGAAGGATCCAGGAATTCGCTTGCGATCTCCTCGCCTTCGAGAGGCTTGATGTCGGCGGCTTTAACCTTGGCCAGAACCTCGGCGATCTGCTCCTTGGCAGGAGTTGCGATACCGTCCTTGGCGGGACCGGTGTAGATGACTACGAGATTCTCATCGGTAAGGAGCTGGGGAGCAATCTGATTGATGATATCAACGGTAAGAGTGTTCAGGATCTGCTTTCCGAGTTCGAGATTGTCCTTGGGATCGAGATAAGGAGTCTGGTCGAAGAAGTTGCTGAGAAGAGGACGCACCAGCTGGGGATTCTGACGGGTGTCGGCACGCTCTGCGGCGGTCTCGAGACCGGAGATCAGATTCGCCTTGGCACGGTTGAACTCGTCGGCCTGGAAACCGTAGCGGCGCATGCGCTCAAGCTCGGTATAGAAGGCCTCGAATCCTCCGAGGATGTTGTCTTCCTTGAGAGTGACATCGCCCATGGCAGCCTCGACGGCCTCATAGATAAGGTTGCTCACATAGAAACCTCCGCTGATGTAGGGAGCGTCGGCCTTGGAGGTGATATCGGAGAAGCGCTCGTCCATCATCATGGAGATGACACGCTTGATGTAGCGCTGCATCTCGCCTGCGATGGTGGCATTGATCATTTCGGGAGCAGCCTCGCTCTTCCAAGCCATTTCGATCGAAGGTGCGGAATTCTCGGGATCGGTAATGACGCCGATCACAGGCTCCTTGTTGGCAGGGAAAGCGATTGCGGGCTTCGCGGCCGGATTGGGCTCGGCGGGGATGATGCCGAAGACCTCCTTGATCTTGGCCTCTGTGCGGTCGACATCTACATCGCCTACTACCACAACAGCCTGCATGTCGGGATGATACCAGGTCTTGTAGAAGTTGTGAAGGCTCTCGGGCTTGAATCCCATGATGCTCTCCTCCAGACCGATAAGGGTGCAGGTGGCATACTTGGTGTCGCCGAAATAATAAGGAAGGGATGCCTCGAAGCTGCGCCAGGAAGCGTTGCGGCGCTGGCGGCGCTCCTCGCGGATGACACCGCGCTCGGCGTCGATTTCCTCGGTAGCGTTAGTCACGAAGTGGGCATACTCGCGAAGGACCATGAGGCAGGAGTCAACGACCGTGACACGCTCGACGGGGATATTGTTGAGCATGTACTGGGTTTCCTCGAAACCGGTGGAAGCATTGATATTGCGTCCGAACTCGGCGCCTATGCTCTGAAGCCAGTTGAGAATTCCCTTGCCGGGGAAATGCTCGGTTCCGTTGAAGCACATGTGCTCAAGGAAGTGGGCGAGGCCGTCCTGGTCGGGAGTCTCCTG
>CAMOIZ010000141.1 GCA_946616385.1 uncultured Bacteroidales bacterium
TTCAAGGTTATGAGACCTTCCTTCTTGTCCACATTGAGATTCACGCTCTCGGCTACTACGGTCAGAAGTTTGACCTCGTCCTTGGTGAGGAGCAGAGGTTTGGGTGAGTCGTCGCTGCCGCTTGAAGGAAGCACCATTTCGGGTTTCTCTTTTTTAAGGGCGTTCAACAGAAGGAACGGAAGTCCGATAGTATACTTCTTGACATAAGCCATAGGAGACGGCTTCGCAATATCCTTGAAGTAAGTATACATGCTTACCGCGGAATCGGCCTTTGCAAAATGGAGAGGGGTATACAAAAGTTCACGGCGGAAAGGTATGCTGTTTACTATCTGGGGGTATACCAGAGGAGAAAGGTCCTTGGCGCTCAGGTCCATGCCCATATCGACACCGGCAAGAGCCGCAAGGCTGCTCAACGATGAATTGCTCTTGGAATTCATCTGCGGCACCATGACGGTACTTACGGAATAAGTCCGCTTCATGGTGAGCGCCGCCACCAATCCAAGAAGAATGAAGACACAAGTCCAGATGATTATGGTCCTGCGTCCATCCCACAACTGGCGGACCAAGGCCATGATATCGATGCCTTCCTCTTCTTCGTAAGGCTGATTGTAATTCATATTCTCGTCCATAAGCTCTTATTTAAGCCTGTCGATAAGGAGATAAATTGACACGACCGAAGTGAGGGCGGAGAGGGTGCTACGCATTTCAGCGCCCCAGTCGATCTTTTCTTTGGGCTTCTCGAGCTTTTCGCGCTTCTGGTCGTCAATGCGCATGGTGATTACACCACCTGGTTCCACAGTAGGATATTTGCGGATTCCTAAGAAACGGGTGGTTCCTATCGTCTGGTTGTTGGGCATGGTCACAGTGACGCTGTTGCGGTCGGCAGTCTTCTGGAATCCTCCGGCATAATGGTTGATGTACCACTTGGCACTGTGTCCGCCCTTATAAACTATCAACTTCTGAGTGGCGGAGAAATCATCGGGAATATACTGCGCAAGACGGGTTCCGGTCTCGCGGATGGTGACGGTGTTCTCCTGGCGCACGATATTGATGACATCTCCCTCCATGAGGATGGGATCTTCTTTCAGGCTGCCCTTGTTCTGCTTGACCTTGCGAAGGTCCAGTCCGATATTTCCACGGTTGTTATAAGTACGGAACAGGCGTGCGAAAGGATCCGCATCGTCGAGCAGACCGCCGGCCATCTCGATTACCGAAGAAAGCTGCATCTTGCTGTCGGTGAGCACATAGGTGCCGGGATACTTCACGCGTCCGTTGATCTCGACGGAACGTCCCATGGTGAAATTCGGGGTGAGTCTCACGACTATATGGTCGAAGGGCTGCAGCTGGAAGTCCTCGCCGATCACATTGTAGTCCTCGTCCACCTTGAGGGTAAACAGGTCCATCTTGACAGCTTCCGTATTGGAAAGATTCACGCGGAACACCTCCACTTTGTCGAAGGCGGCCCCTACGGTGAATCCGCCCGCCATTGATAGCAGGTCGTGCACTGTCAGGGAAGGATCGTATGCGGTTCCGAAGGGTTCCTTCACCGCACCGCTCACATTGACCTCGCCGACATTCGTGTACCTCGTGTTGTCGTAGATGTTGAGCTGGTCGCCGGGCTGAAGCAAGGTTTCACCGTCGGTATCAAGATTGATGCGGATGTATTCCATCTTGTCCGCATTTGTAAGATCGCGGCGGAAGATGTATGCCACAGGGAATACGCTGGGCTTGAGGCCGTCGGCATATTCTATAGCCTGGGCGACGGTCATGCGGTCGTTCATTCCGAACGTACGGGTGAACGGAGCGCGTACCTGACCGTTGACGGAGATAGTCTCCACATCGCGGAAGGATGCCTGGTCGAGTACCCTGACGGCATCGCGGGCTTCGAGTTCAAAGTCGGGATTGCCCTTGAGGCCGGGCCAAGGGACGGTAAGGACCTCGACGGTTTCATCCGGACGGGTGCGCTCTACGTACACATACTCGGTGCGGGCGGTGTAACGAGGCTTCGCATTCTCCAGCAATGCAAGGAGGCTGCGGTTCTTTGCAAGATCGTAGTTGCCCTCGTAGTAGACGTCTCCGCTGATGGCGACATACTGGTCGAGGGGCTCGTTACCGGTGCGGATGCGCACGACGTCCCCCTGCTCCAGGGCCACCTTGCTTTTGCCGGAAAGGACATCCTTGAGATTGTATTCAAGGTATTTCTTGGAACCGTTCTCAAAACGCTCAACCTGCACATAATCCGGATGCGCGCTGGCTGTAAGGCCGCCCGCATAGCCGATAAGGTCGAGCATGGATTCACCGTCGACAAGTTCGTAGCGCATGGGACGGTTTACGGCACCTTCGATTCCTACCACCTTCTGTGCGATGGGGACGAAAATGACATCACCGTTCTGAATATCGTATTTGACTCCGGCAGTGGGATTCGTCATGTACTTATAGAGGTCCAGACGGTAGTTCTTGCCCGAACGGGAGAGCTGGACATTGCGGATGGATCCCATGTCGGTAGGGCCACCCGCGGCTGCCAGTGCATTGAAGGCGGTGTTCAGGGCGCTAAGGGTAAATCCTCCCTGCACTCCCACCTCGCCGTAGATGCTGACCGAAACGGTGCGTGCCGTCGTGATGGTGACGGCGATCTGGTCCGGGCGGAAGGAGAAGAACTGGCTGAGCTTGTTCTGGATCGCTGTACGTCCCTGGGCCAGAGTCATTCCCTTGAGGAAAATCTTGGTCGATCCCGCAGGCTGGATGGAGCCGTCCGTCCCGATCCTCTGATGGATCTCGGTCTGTGAAGAGCCGAAGATGCTGATATGGATTTCATCTCCCTCTCCGAGGACATAAGTATCAGGAGCCTGTGCACCGTCCGTTGTACGGAAAACATTAAGATTCTTGCCTGTAAAAAGGGAATGTCCGTAAATGTCGCTGCCAGCTGTAGGAGAGACATTGTTCTCGACCAGGGTCTGCTCCAAAGCAGCTTCCGCGGCGGTTTCGCCCACTGTGCTCTGCGGCGTTTCCGAAGCCGTCTTCACCATGTTTGCTGCCGTAGTCGGCTCATTTGCCGATGCGGAACCGGCTATGGGAGCTTCGGCAGTAGCCTGAGCGTT
>CAMOIZ010000142.1 GCA_946616385.1 uncultured Bacteroidales bacterium
GAACTGCGCCGCAAGGAATACCGCAGGGTGCGCCGCGACATGATACTCGCGGTAATTCTCGCCATTGCAGTGTTCGTTCTCCAGATGGGCGTAAAGGATTTCACAGGCAAGGGCCTGACGCTCTTCCTGCTTGCGGCCGCTTCCGTTTTCTGGTGCGGCAGACGCTTCCATTCCAGCGCCCTGAAGCAGGCCCGCCACTTCTCCGCCGGGATGGATACGCTGGTTTCCATTTCCACGCTCATCTCATTCATATTCAGCACATTCAATCTTGTTTTCCCTTCAGTGCTCGCACCTGAAGGAGGAAAAGCCCCCCTGTACTTCGATTCCGCTGCGATGATCACCGCCTTCATCCTAATCGGAAGAGTCCTGGAAGAACGGGCGAAGTACGGCACCACCGAATCCATCCGTAAGCTTATGGCCCTCCGTCCGAAGAAGGACAAGATCAAGGCGGGCGAAACCGTAAAGGTGAAACCCGGCTCCCGCATTCCCGTGGACGGCAAGGTTGTGGAAGGCAATTCCTTCGTGGATGAAAGCATGCTTACCGGAGAGCCGGTGGCCGTGGAGAAATACGAGGGACAGAAAGTGTTCGCCGGCACAATGAACGGCAACGGCGTGCTCAAGGTGCTCGCCGAGAAGACCGGCCCGGACACTGTTCTTTCTGGCATTATCCGCATGGTCCGCGAGGCCCAGGCCAGCAAACCTGCCATTCAGCGCACCGTCGACAAGGTGGCGGCCATATTCGTGCCCATAGTACTGCTGATTGCCATCGCCACTTTCATCGGCTGGCTTACTGTTCCGGACGCAAGTTTCGCAAAGGCCCTGCTGAACATGGTGTCGGTCCTCGTAATCGCCTGCCCCTGCGCTCTCGGCCTTGCAACTCCGACGGCGATTGTCGCAGGCATTGGCAACGGTGCCGACAAGGGTATTCTGATAAAGAATGCGGACGCACTGCAGATGGGGCACAGGATAGATTCCGTGGTATTCGACAAGACGGGTACGCTGACCATAGGCGAACCGAAGATTTCCAAGGCGGTCTGGTTCTCGGAGTTCTCCCGGGGCATACTCAAGGCCATGGAGATGAATTCCTCCCATCCCCTCTCGGCCGCTCTTGTGGCTGAGGCCGGAGACGTTGAACCCAAGAAGATCGAGGATTTCATCAATATCCCCGGCAAAGGCATAGAGGCGACCTACATGAGCGCCAGCTATTTTATCGGTAACAGCAGCCCCCTCGCCTGCCCCGAAGCGGAGCAGTGGAAGAAGGAAGGAAAAACGGTGGTTTACTTCAGTTCCGAGACCGACCTGCTTGCAGTGTTTGCGGTAGAAGATGAAGTTCGTGGAAGTTCAGCAGAGGTTGTAGAAACCCTCAAGGGCCTTGGTGTCGAAAGCTACCTTCTTTCCGGCGACAATGCCGCCTCGACCGGACTCGCCGCCCGCAAACTTGGAATAGAGAAGTTCGAAGGCGGGGCCTTCCCCGCAGACAAGGCCGCCTTTGTCAAGGGGCTGCAGAAAGAAAAGCATAAAGTGGCGATGGTGGGCGACGGTATCAACGACAGTGCCGCCCTGGCTTCATCCGACCTCAGCGTCGCGATGGGCGGAGGCAGCGACATCGCGATGGACACCGCCATGGTCACCATTGTTTCGTCCGATATCGCAAAGGTTCCGCAACTCATCAGGCTTTCGCGCAATACGAACAGAATCATCAAGGAGAATCTGTTCTGGGCATTCATCTACAACATTATCATGATTCCCATGGCGGCGGGGCTTTTCGGCTTCAGCCTGAACCCCATGATCGCCGCCGCCTGCATGGCGCTGAGTTCGGTCTGCGTTGTCTGCAACAGCCTCCGTTTGCGTAAAATGTAATTCTTTTGTATCTTTGCGGCGAGTTCCGGGAGGAACAAGTGTAACAGGTACCACTATAAAAACTGCAAAGATGAAAGAAAAATACTCTACTACATTTCTGCTGATGGCAGTGGCGTTCGTCGTCTGCCTCGTATCTTCAAATTTATTCGCAACCAAGATTTTCAGTCTCGGCTGGGGCATCAATCTGCCCGGCGCGGTGATCATCTTCCCCATCTCCTACATCCTTAACGACTGTCTTACCGAGGTTTGGGGATACCGCAAGGCCCGTCTCGTGATCTGGACCGCATTCGCCGCAAACCTATTCGTCGTGCTTGCCGGGCAGCTTGTAGTATGGCTCCCCTCCGCTTCGTTCTGGGATGGCGGTGCTCACTTCGACTACATGTTCAACATGGCTCCCCGCGTGGCCTTGGCTTCTCTGCTTGCCTTCCTGGCCGGCTCAACCATGAATGCCCTGGTCCTCAGCAAGATGAAGATCGCCGACAATGGCAGACGCTTCGGGGTCCGCGCCATCCTTTCTTCGGTTGCCGGCGAATTGCTGGATTCGCTTATTTTCATGCCCATCGCATTCTTCGGTACTCCGGTAAAGGTTCTTGCCACGATGATGCTTTTCCAGGTTTCCTTCAAGATAATCTACGAGATAGTCATCCTTCCTGTCACTTCTTATGTGGTGCGCAGGGTGAAAGCCTCCGAAGGCATCGACGTTTTCGATGAAGGCATCTCCTATAATCCTTTCAAACTGGCTGACATTCAATAATATGGATACACGTAAAGATGAGGGCCTGCAGTCGCTGGGCCATAAGACGGAATACAAACAGGACTATGCTCCGGAGGTGCTCGAGACCTTCGTCAACAAGCATCAGGGCAACGACTACTGGGTGCGTTTCAACTGCCCCGAATTCACCAGCCTCTGCCCTATCACCGGACAGCCGGACTTCGCGGAGATCCGCATTTCCTATATTCCGGACGTGCGCATGGTCGAGAGCAAGAGCCTGAAACTCTATCTGTTCAGTTTCCGTAGTCACGGTGCCTTCCACGAAGACTGCGTCAATATCATCATGAAGGACCTTATCAAGTTGATGGATCCGCGCTACATCGAGGTCACCGGCCTCTTCACCCCCCGCGGCGGCATCAGCATCTATCCCTACGCCAACTACGGCCGTCCCGGCACCAAGTACGAAGAACTCGCCTTCAAGCGCCTGGCGGAGAGGGAGTAGC
>CAMOIZ010000143.1 GCA_946616385.1 uncultured Bacteroidales bacterium
GCGCCCATCTTCTTGGGAGTGGCGAACACGCGGAGACCGAACTTCTCCTGCAGGACCGCGAGATTGTCGGGAGCGACGTCGGTGACGTACTTGAGGTCCGGACGCTCTTCGAGAGCTTTCTCCAGGCCGGCTTCGTCGATCACTTCCTTGCGGGCGGTATTCACCAAAGTCGCCCCCTTGGGCATCTTGGTGACGAGGTCGTAGCCTATGCTTCCGATGGTTGAAGGAAGTGCGGGGATGTGCAGGGAGAGATAGTCGCTGCCTGCATAGAGTTCATCGAGGCTGTGCACGGGCTCTGCTCCGCCCGCGGCGATCTGCTCGTCGGAGAGGAAGGGATCGAGGGCCTTGACCTTCATCCCGAGGGCCTTGGCCTTTGCACCCACCAGACGGCCGACGTTGCCGAAGGCCTGGATGCCCAGAGTCTTGCCCTGGACCTCGCTTCCGGTTGCAGGAGTGAACTGGTTGCGTGCCATGAAGATCATCATGGCGATTGCAAGTTCGGCAACCGCGTTGGAGTTCTGGCCGGGGGTATTCATCACCACCACGCCGTGTGCGGTGGCCGCTGCAAGGTCGACGTTGTCGTAGCCTGCGCCGGCGCGCACTACTATCTTGAGTTCCTTTGCGGCGTCAAGCACCTCGGCGGTCACCTTGTCGGAACGGATGATGAGGGCGTTGACATCTGCGACGGCCTTCACGAGATCGGCCTGCTCAGCATATTTTTCGAGGAGCAGGACTTCGTGTCCGCCCTTTTCGAGTATTTCTTTGATCCCCGCCACAGCTGCTGCGGCGAAGGGCTTCTGGGTAGCTATGAGAACTTTCATTTCTTGAGTGCTTCAAAATCCTTCATTGCGGCGGTGAGGGCCTCGACATCTTCCTGGGTGCAGGCGTTGTAGAGCGACGCACGGAATCCGCCCACGCTGCGGTGACCCTTGATGCCCACGATATTCCTGCTCTTCGCAAATGCGAGGAACTCGTCCTGCAGGGCCTCGTAGCCGGGAGCCATTACGAAGCAGACGTTCATGATTGAACGGTCTTCCTTCTCGGCTGTGCCGACGAACAGAGGGTTGCGGTCGATTTCGGCATAGAGGGTGGCGGCCTTCTTTTCGTCGATCTCGTGAATGGCATCGATGCCTCCGATGCCCTTGAGCCATTTGAGGGTCTCGTTCATCACGAAGATGCTGAAGACGGGAGGAGTGTTGAACATGGATTCCTTTTCGAGGTGCACGCGATAGTCGAGCATCGTAGGGATGTAGCGGCTGACCTTTCCGAGGCTGTCCTTGCGGATGATGGCGAATGCCACGCCGGCAGGGCCTGCGTTCTTCTGGGCACCGCCGTAAATCATCGCATACTTGCTGACGTCCACCCTGCGGGAGAGGATGTCGGAAGACATGTCGGCGATGAGGGGAACGGGGCAGTCGATGTCGTGCTTGATCTCGGTGCCGTAGATGGTGTTGTTGGTAGTGATGTGGAAGTAGTCGAGATCGGTGGGGATTTCGTATCCCTTGGGGATATAGGTGTAGTTCTTGTCCTTGCTGCAGGCGATCGCATAGGCGTCTCCCAGACCCTGGGCTTCCTTGAGAGCCTTGTGCGCCCATACGCCCGTATCGAGGTATGCGGCCTTCTTCTCGAGGTAGTTCATCGCCACATAAAGGAACTGGAGGCTTGCGCCGCCGCCGAGGAATACGGTCTCGTAATCATCGGGAATGTTCAGGATCTCTCTCCATAGAGCCCTGGTCTCGTTCATCGTCTCTTCCCACTCCTTGGTTCTGTGTGAAATGGATATCAGTGATACACCGGTGCCCTTGAAGTCGAGAAGGGCTTCGCGGGCATGTTCGATGGCCACCTGCGGCAGAAGGCAGGGGCCTGCATTAAATACGTGGATTTTGCTCATGGCATTAAAATGATTTTATCCTTAAAGATACCTATTTTTTCTATATGTTCCAAAAATTGCTTCTCTTTTGAAAGCGGGACCGGGGTTTCAAGTAAACATTTGTCAGTAAAAACACGCTTGGCAATCTCGATTCCGGAAGCCTTGAGTTCCCCCATCACCGCAGGCATCAGTTCGTACCCGAACTCCAGGCTCCAGCGGCGGGTGGCGGTCTTTTCGATGACCTGCGCCTTGTCGAGGGCGTCGGCCGTTGCGCTCTTGTAGGCTCGGATCAGACCGGGCACTCCCAGCAGAATCCCTCCGAAATAACGTACCACCACTACAAGAACATTGCTGAGCCCTTTTGAATCAATCTGGCCCAGGATAGGGCGTCCGGCAGTGCCCGATGGCTCTCCGTCGTCGTTGGCGCGCCATAGACCTTCTCCCGAAAGCACCGGTCCTTCCGGGCTTTCTTCAGTTTTATTTATGCGGTATGAGAAACAGTGATGCCTTGCTCCGTGGTGCTCCGCGCGCAGGGCGTCCACTATGGGCTTGACATCTGATTCTGAGGTAATTGGGTACGCATAGGCGATAAAACGGCTGCCACTGTCTTTGTAGAGGCCTTCGGACGGGGCTGCGATGGTGCTGTATTTATCGCGCGAAACCATGTCCAAAATTAGCAAAAATCTTGTATATTCGCGTTGTATTTAGAAATTAGTTAGAAGATGACTTACCGTTACCGCGTCACGCTCGAAGGAATAAAAGGCTTTTTCAGGGTATATCTCGTAAATGCCTCGAACAGTCTGTATACTTTGCATAAGCAGCTCCGTGCCGATCTTGAGTTCCCTCAGGACCAGCAGATACTCTTCAAGGCCTTCGACGAGGCCGGAAACGTTGCCGGGCGCTTCGCGCTGATGCCCCTTCCAGGCAACAAGGCGGTAGACGAGGTCAGTCTCGCCGATACGGTGAAGGCCGGAATCGTCAAGTTCCAGTACTTCTACGACGTCGTTTCCAAGAAGAGTGTGATCGTCACTTTCGAAGGCGAGGAGCCGGGGCGCGAGGTCCAGCTTCCTGAAATCATAGAATCCAAGGGCCCCCTGCCCATTGAATTCGAGCACGGTTACGTCGCCTTCGAAGACCTCCCCGACAACCGCAGACGCCTTCCCGGCGA
>CAMOIZ010000144.1 GCA_946616385.1 uncultured Bacteroidales bacterium
AAAACGGCCGTATTTTGAAAAAGCGGCACCTTCCGCCCGCAGAATTTATAAAATTGTCAAAAACTGACAATCCGGCGGTGTAGTTTTGCAGCGTAAACAAAAGAATTAGCTGCTATGAACACGAACACCGTAACCAACTCCGCGCAACGCTCACACGGCAATACCGCCGGCACCGGCACAAACTGGCAGGACGCCGCAATCATCATCGCAGCGCTTGCGGTATGCCCCACCCTCATCCTGGGCCTGATTCTTCCCTGCTTCTTCATCCTCGTGCCCGTCATCGCACTTATGGTGTACGGAATCGTCCTGGCCGGAATACAGTTATGCAGGGCATAGACGACTACAGCGACATCATCTCGCTGCCACATCCGGATATTCCCTACCATCCGCGAATGAGCATCAGCAAGCGGGCGGCCCAGTTCGCACCCTTCGCGGCGCTCTCCGGCCTTGCGGAAATGTACGAATTCACCCGCGAGCAGGCAGAAGAGAGACTCAGCCGGTAGAAGAGCGCTTCAGCCGTCAGGCTTGAGATTTGCAGTAAACAGGGTATATGGCAAAAGCAAGATGGATTGCCGGTGTGCTCGGATGGGTCACCGGAGGCCCGATAGGGGCTTTGATTGGTTATCTGGTAGGCACCGTGGTGGATAACGCGTTGAACGGTATCCAGCGGCTGTCGTCCGGAGAAGACGGCGGCTGGCAGAACCCCTACGGGGGACAGGCGGGAGACAAGCGGCAAGGCGGTTGGCAGAGGCCGGGCGGCTACAGCGCCACCGAGCAGCGCAACAGCTTCATGGTCAGCCTTCTGGTGCTGTCGTCGGCCGTGATCCGGGCTGACGGCAAAGCACATCCTTCCGAGCTCGAATACGTCAAAGGTTTCATCCGCCAGAATTTCGGAAATGCGGCGGTGAGCGATGCCATGCGCATCCTCGACGATCTCTCCAGCAAGGAAATAAACGTCTACTCGGTCGGCGCACAGATTGCCGCCTTCATGAACTATTCGCAGCGCCTGCAACTCTTCCACTACCTCGTGCGGATAGCCACTGCGGACGGAGATTTCAGCAAGAGCGAGAAGGACGTACTTGAGGCCATCGGCAGTGCCACGCGCCTCAACGCATCCGACGTAAATTCCGTAATATCAATGTTCTACAAGGACACCAAGTCCGCATACACAGTTCTGGAGATATCCCCCGACGCTACCGACGACGAGGTGAAGAGTGCCTACCGGCGGATGGCCATGAAGAATCATCCCGACAAGGTCGCCACCCTCGGACCTGAAGTGCAGAAGGCGGCGGAAGAAAAGTTCCGGAAGATCCAGGAAGCCTACGAAACCATCAAGAAAGAGAGAGGCTTGTAATATCGTAGAATCCGGCTTCGGCCTCCACGGAATAAAGCCCCATCACAACTCCGGTGAACCCGCCGGCGACCTCCGTGCTCAACAGTGAGCAATTCACGGAATACAGGTGCTTCCATGAGGCGCCCGAATCGTCGGACACGTACAGATGATACATCTCCGCATCGGACACGACTTTGAGCCGTGCGGAAGCGGAGCGCAGCGGCACTGAGGCCAGTTCCGTCTGCAGACTCTTGAGGGTGCAAAGCGCAACGGCTTCATGTTTGCCGCCACGGCGGCGGACGGCGAGATCGAAGTGCCCGTCGTGAATCTGATACACGCTGATGCCGGCTTCTCCGTCGGAGCGGAGCGACACCCCTGCCTCGAACTCCATCACCTCGCTTTCCTGCCGTATGCCCACGAACACCGGATGGTCGTTCTCTACGAGAGGACGGCCTCCGTGAAGCACGAGCGAGCCCTTCTCAACTGCATAGCGGGAAGTATCGGGATTCTGGATGAACAGCCAGTCCGGGCCGAATCCTTCGGCAAAATCGAAGTGCCTGACGACTTCTTTCCTCTCCCCAGTGAAAACCTCAACAGGCTGCCCGCCATTAACTACAGGCCAGCCTTTCTCCCAACTAACAGGTGCAATGAACGTCTCCCTCCCGAGGTGGTGGTAACTGCCTCCGAAGTTGCGGTATGCCAGGAATACAACCCACCAGGAACCATCGGCAGCCTGCACGAAATCTCCGTGTCCGGTGCCCTGAATCTGATGCCCCTGCGCCGCCTGCCGGCAGTGGGTGAAGATGGGATTCGACGGGCAGGCCTTGTAGGGCCCGTAAATCCTGCGGCTGCGGGCGATTGTCAGTCCATGAGCAAGTTCGGTGCCTCCTTCCGAAATCAGGAGGTAGTACCATCCATCCTTCCTGTATATGTGCGGACCCTCGGGAAAACGTCCTCCGGTGCCGCCCCATATTGCCTTTGAAGCTGTCAGCTGCCTGCCCGTGGCAGGATCTATCTCGCAAAGGGTGATCTGCCCGTCGGGGTTGCTCACGAAGTAACATTTCCCGTCCTCGAAGTAGAAAGAAGGATCGATCCCGCCCTGCTCCAGCCAGATCGGTTCCGACCATGGCCCTGCCGGATCCGTCGCGGTGACGTAGAAGTTCTTCCCGACCGTCACGTTCGTGGTGATCATGTAGAACACTCCGTCATTGTATCGGATGGTGGTGGCATAGATTCCGTTCCATGAGCCGGACTTTTCCAGAGGCAGCTGGCTCTCACGGTCGAGAACGTTGCCTATCAATTCCCAGTTCTGAAGGTCGGTGCTGTGGTAGACGGGCACCCCGGGGAAGTACTGGAAAGAGGAATTCACTATGTAGTAGTCGTCCCCGACGCGGCAAACGGAAGGATCCGGATGAAAACCGGGAAGGATGGGATTGCGAAGGTCCGTGCGGACTGCAGGGACAGGCCCTTGCGCGCAGGAAGCGAGCAGAAGGGCTAATGCCAGGATGCGAGGCAGTTTCATGGCTATTTGCGTCTGCCTTTCTTCTCGAGATACTTGATCAGCATCTCGGGACGGTCGGTCTGGATTATCGATGTTCCGAGGTCGAGCAGGACTCCGTAGACGCTGTCGGGAT
>CAMOIZ010000145.1 GCA_946616385.1 uncultured Bacteroidales bacterium
ATGGTGCAGCGCAAGACCGTCATGACCGGCGCAGGCCTCCCCGGCAAACTTGCCGACTGCTCCGAGAACGATCCCGAGAAGTGCGAACTCTTCCTCGTCGAGGGAGACTCCGCAGGCGGTACTGCAAAGCAGGGACGCGACCGTCGCTACCAGGCCATCCTGCCTCTGCGAGGCAAGATCCTGAACGTGGAGAAAGCGGCCGAGGGCCGTGCTTTCGACAGCCAGGAAATCCAGAACATCTATACGGCGCTCGGCGTGCGCGTGGCACAGGAAGACGAGACCGGCGAGAAGCACATGGACCTCAGCCGTCTGCGCTACCACAAGGTGGTGATCATGACCGATGCCGATGTCGACGGCAGCCATATCGCCTGCCTCATCCTCACCTTCTTCTTCCGTTACATGTTCGACCTCATCAAGAACGGATATGTGTATCTGGCGACTCCTCCGCTCTATCTCGTGAAGAAGGGCAAGGAAGAAATATATTGCTGGACGGAAGAGCAGCGCGAAGAAGCCGCCCTCAGACTGGGCAAGGGCTCCGACAAGGGTTACACCGTGCAGCGCTACAAAGGTCTCGGTGAAATGAGCGACCAGCAGCTCTGGGAAACCACCATGGATCCTGCCAACCGCAGGCTCCGCCAGATTACCATCGAGAACGCCGCCCAGGCAGAACGCACCTTCAGCATGCTGATGGGTGACGACGTTCCGCCACGCAGGCAGTTCATCGAGGAAAACGCACATTACGCAAATATTGACGCATAAATTATATTGACATGTTAGACATTTTCGATCGCATCGAACGCGATTCCGGCGGCCCTATCGGCCAGTATTTCGAACAAGGATTCGGCTATTACATGTATCCCCGCCTTGAAGGGGAACTCGGCCCTCACATGACATTCAACGGCATTCCTGTGCTTAACTGGAGCCTCAACAACTACCTTGGCCTCGCCAATCATCCCGAGGTGCGCAAGGCTGACGCCCAGGGCGCAGCCGACTGGGGACTCGCTTATCCCATGGGCGCCCGCATGATGTCCGGCCATACCCGCTATCACGAGAAACTCGAAAAGGTTTTCGCCGATTTCGAGAAAAAGGAAGATGCTTTCCTCTTCAACTTCGGTTATCAGGGAATCGTGTCGACCATCGACGCTCTTCTCGCCCGCCACGACGTTGTGGTTTACGACGCTGAATGCCACGCCTGCCTTCTGGACGGTATACGTCTGCACATCGGCAGCAAATACAAATATCGCCACAACAACATGGCCGACTGCGACAAGGTGCTCACCCGCGCCTGCGCCGAAGCCGAAGAGAACGGCGGCGGCGTGCTGCTCATCACCGAAGGCGTATACGGCATGACCGGCGCCCTCGGCAAACTCGATGAGATCGTTGCGCTCAAGAAGAAGCACAAGTTCCGCATACTGATCGACGACGCGCATGGTTTCGGCCTTCTCGGCGAGCACGGACGCGGCACCAGCGAGCATTTCGGAGTAATGGACGGAATCGACCTCTACATAGGCGCATTCGCAAAGAGCATGGCGAGCATCGGAGGTTTCGTGGCAGGCCCTCACAGCATCATAAACTACCTTCGCGCCAACATGCGCTCCCAGATGTATGCGAAGAGCCTTCCCATGGCTTTCGTAATCGGAAACCTCAAGCGAATGGAAATCATCGACTCTCCCGAAGGAGACGAACTCCGCAAGAAGTGCTGGGCCATCACCCATGCGATCCAGGACGGTTTCAAGAAGGAAGGGTTCGACATCGGCGAGGCGGAAGCTTGCGTAACGCCCGTTCACATCAAGGGAGGAATCGCCCAGGCGACCAAGATGGCAAAGGACCTTCGCGAGAACTACAAGATCTTCTGCTCGATGGTCATCTATCCTGTGATCCCGAAGGGTATGATCATCTTCCGTATTGTCTGCACCGCAGCTCATACCATGGAAGATGTGGAGTACACTCTCAAGGCCTTCAAGGAAATCAAGGCGAAGCTCGACGCCGGTCTGTATGACGGCGACGACATCGCTGCAATGACCGTAAAATAATCAACTGTCATTCCGAACGAAGTGAAGGAATCTGAATACTTCAAAAACAAAGTGATTATCGTCACCGGAGCCAGCTCGGGAATCGGGCTGGCTGCGGCGCGATTGTTCGGAAGCCTCGGGGCAAAGGTCGTGATGGCCGCCCGCCGGCTCGACAAACTTGAGGAACTGGCTTCCTCGGTAGCTCCAGCCGACAGGGTGCTCTGCGTGAAGTGCGACGTTTCGGACGAGCAGGACTGCAAGGCCCTGGTTGATGCCGCCGTGGCACGCTTCGGAGGCATCGACATCCTGGTGAACAATGCCGGTCTTTCGATGCGCGCGATGTTCAAGGACCTTGACCTCAAGGTGATACATTCCCTGATGGATGTCAATTTCTGGGGCACAGTGAACTGCACCAAATACGCCCTCCCTTATCTGCTCGAACGCAAAGGGCAGGTTGTAGGCGTCATCAGTATCGCCGGCTATTCCGCACTGCCTGCCCGCACCGGATACTCGTCGTCGAAGTATGCCATACGCGGTTTCCTCGACACTATCCGCATCGAGCATCTCAAAGACGGCCTCAACGTGCTTGTCTTCGCTCCCGGATACACATCATCGAACGTGCGCAACGCCGCCCTCACCGCCGACGGATCGGCACAGGGTGAAACCCCTTTGGACGAGGGCAAGCTGATGAGCGCGGAAGAATGCGCGCAGCATCTTGCAAAGGCTCTCCGCAAGCGCAAGTCGCAATGCATATTGACAGGTCTCGGAAAAGCTACTGTGCTCGCACACAGGCTCTTCCCAAGGCTTACCGACAAACTTACCTATAAATTCATCGCAAGAGAAGCCAACAGTCCCTTCAAATGAAAAAGTTC
>CAMOIZ010000146.1 GCA_946616385.1 uncultured Bacteroidales bacterium
ACGGAAACTACGTTGACGACGGGGCGGGGGAGGCCGTCCGGATCAAGCCCGAAGGCCTGAGGAAACTCGGCCACATTCTGAGCCAGAAAGAAAGACGACCTGTTCGCCGGATCCTTGATCTCCTTGCTGCTGAAATCCCAGCAGAACTCCGCCAGATGCGCATCCCGCATCTTGCGAAGCACCTTCTTCTCGCACTCGTTCAGCGCATTCAGCCCCACGAAAACGAACTTCTCGCAGTCCGGGAAACTGCCCGCCAGCACATCCACCGCAGACTCGCTTTCAAGACGGTCGGCTATGGAACGGTAGAGCATGCCTTCGGAAGCCAGCCCTTTTGCGGCGAGGGCGTCGTTGAAAGAATGATACAGCGGCAGCAGGATGTCCCAGATTCGGCGGAACTTTTCCTTGTAGTCGCCGCTGCCCTTGAACTGCCCGAGGAAACTCTCCATCGCCTCGCGCTGCCCCGGCTCCAGATAACTGAGGTCATCCTGCATCTGCCGGAACTCCGCCACGTTCTTGAAGATGTGGTCCGCCTTCACCAGATACTTGTCGACCTCCGCGAAATCGCTCTGCAGGACTCCGCCCCAGAAGATGAACTCGTCCAGCGGCTCGGCGTTCGGGTACAGCTTGCTGTAGCAGTCGTACAGGGTGACGAGGGATTCCATGCGGTCGGCGGGGCGCAGCCCTCCAATGCGCGCAAAGAAATCGTTGATGGTAAGGCATTCGGGCGAGATCATCGCCTTTTTCGCTGCGGCGCACTCTTCTCCCATGTATTTGCGGAAGAAACTCACCGCGCGCTTGTTCGGGAATATAAAACACATCCGGCTGATCTCGGGAGCCGGATGGTAATGATGTGCAACTTGTTTGAGGAATGGTGTCATCGCAAATCTGTAATTGTCCAGAGTCTGTCATATTTTACCATATCCAGGCGGAAATCTTTCAGGTCTTCCGAAAATTCCGTCTTTCTCAGTATCGTCGCCTTGCAGCTCAAAGGCTCCGGGACACCCTGCATGGTCAGTTTGAAAGACACCCTCGTGCCGTCCAGCACCAGGTCGGTCACATTGTCGATGATGCTGTCCAGATGCCCGAAAATATCGGCGGGACCTCCTCCGTTTTCGATGTAGATCTCTTTCGACCTGG
Organism: uncultured Bacteroidales bacterium; assembly: GCA_946616385.1. GTDB lineage: Bacteria > Bacteroidota > Bacteroidia > Bacteroidales > UBA932 > Cryptobacteroides. The sequence continues at coordinate 1,138 of CAMOIZ010000146.1, forward strand.
GGATTTCGGTCCAAAGCGTCGTGCCGTCGCAGCAGTAGGTCGTGCCGCTCTCGACAACTTTGTAGCAGTGCCCCTGGATGGTTGCAAGCCCCTTTCCGAGTTCACTGCCTGCGGAATCGGAATAGCTGTAGGAGATGCTCACGCGGTTGTTCGCGAGCAGGTCCTTGATCTGCGAGGCGGCGTCCTGTGCGGCTGCCTGCAGGCAGAGCAGCGCGGCGGCCGAAATCATTAAAAGTCTACGCATCGTTCCTGAGGTTTTCAATAAGTGTTTCCAAATCATCGAGGGTAGATACAAGAACCGTGCGAGGTTTGCTTCCTTCCTGAGGACCGACGATTCCTGCCTGCTCCAGCTGATCCATCACGCGGCCCGCCTTCGCATAGCCCATGCCGAGCCTGCGCTGCAGGTCGGAAGTGGACCCCTTCTGCGTGGTGACCACGAGTTTCGCGGCCTCCTCGAAGCGCTCGTCCAGATCGCCCAGTTCGCCCTTGGCTCCGCTTTCTTTCTCTTCCTCCTTGACTTCGGGCAGATAATAAGGAGTATTGTAGCTCTTGCCATACCCTTCTTGGTCGCCGATGAAGTTGGTGATGGCCTTGATCTCGCTGCCGCTCACGTATCCGCACTGGATGCGTTCGTTCTCGATGCCTGCGGAAAGCAGCATGTCGCCCCGTCCGATGAGCTTTTCGGCTCCGGGGGAGTCGAGGATGGTCATGGAGTCGGTGCGGGATGCCACGCGGAAGGCGATTCGCAGAGGGAAGTTGCCCTTGATCACACCGGAGATCACGTCCACCGACGGACGCTGGGTGGCGATGATCACGTGTATTCCGGCCGCACGGCCTTTCTGCGCAAGGCGGATGATGGAGTTCTGTATGCTCTTCGAAGACGCCCTCACTTCCGGGCTTGCGCCCATGGTCATGGTGAGGTCGGCGTATTCATCCACTATGGTGACGAGGTAGGGAAGGAACCTGTGCCCGTTCTTGGGATTGAGCTTGCGGGCCTTGTACTTCTCGTTGTAGTCGGTGATCTTGTTCTCGCCTGCGCGGCTCAGCAGCTCGTAGCGCTGGTCCATCTCGATGCAGAGGCTCTTCAAGGTGAGTTCGGCGTCCTTGGCGTTCTTCACGATGGCCTTTGCCTTCTCCTCTTCTTCGTCGCCGGCGGTGGGAAGTACCGCGAGGTAGTGCTTGAGGAGCTGGTTGTATGCCGAGAATTCGACCATCTTCGGGTCGATGAACACGAACTTGAGTTCGGACGGGTGCTTGGCGTAGAGCAGCGAGGCGATGATGATGTTGAGGCCTACGGACTTGCCCTGCTTGGTGGCGCCTGCAACCAGGAGGTGGGGGGCGTCGCTGAGGTCGAATACCTTGACCTGCTGGGTTATCGTGTAGCCGATGGCCACAGGCAGCTCGTATTTGCTGGTGCGGAAGGCTTCGCTGTTGAGCAGGCTCTTCAGCGGCACGATCGAGGCGTAGTCGTTGGCGACTTCGATTCCCACCGAATCCGAGAGCGTGACAACGCGGACGCCCTTGGCATTCATCTGCATGCCTATGTCTTCCTGCAGTTTCTTGACTTCGGAGATGCGCACGCCGGGGGCCAGGGTCACTCGGTAAAGGGTGACGGTGGGGCCTACCTGTGCCTTGACCTCGGTGATTTCTATCTTGTAGTTCTTGAGCGTAGCGCGTATCTTGTTGTTGTTGCGCTGGAGCTCTTCGTTCGAAGGAAGCCTGCGGTCGGAGGCGTGGGCTTCGAG
>CAMOIZ010000147.1 GCA_946616385.1 uncultured Bacteroidales bacterium
TGCGCTTCTGCTGCTCGTTGAAGTCGAGAACCACGACCTTGATCTTCTCGTCGAGGGAGACGATCTCTTCGGGGTGGTTGACACGGCCCCAGCTGAGGTCGGTGATATGGATAAGTCCGTCTACGCCGCCGAGGTCGACGAATACACCGTAGTTGGTGATGTTCTTGACCACGCCTTCGAGAACCTGGCCTTTCTCGAGTTTGCCGATGAGTTCGGAGCGCTTTGCCTCCTGCTCGGCCTCGAGGAGAACCTTATGGGAAACGACCACATTGCGTCCTTCCTGATTGATCTTGACAATCTTGAAGTCGATGGTCTGATCCACGAACTGGTCATAGTCGCGGATAGGCTTGATATCGATCTGGCTGCCGGGGAGGAAAGCCTCGATTCCGAACACGTCCACGATCATACCGCCCTTGGTGCGGGTCTTGACATATCCCTTGACGATTTCGTCCTTTTCGAATGCCTCGTTGACCCTATCCCAGGATTTGAGAGTGCGTGCCTTCTTGTGAGAGAGCACGAGCTGGCCCTTCTTGTCTTCTGCATTCTCTACATAGACTTCCACTTTGTCGCCGACTTTGAGGTCGGGATTGTAGCGGAATTCAGGAGCAGGGATGACGCCCTCGCTCTTGCCACCGATAGTGACAACAACTTCGCGCTTGTTGATTGCTGTAACTTCTCCTTCGACAACTTCGCCCTCTACGATCTTGGAAAGGGTCTGGTCGTAGGCCTTGCGGATTTCCTCTTTTTCGGAGGAGCTGTAAACGCCGGAGCCTTCGAATGCATCCCAGTCGAAGTTCTCAGGAGCTACCGATGCGTTGAGCATCCCGGTTTCTTTTTTAATTTCTTCTGCCATAATAAATGTACTTTGAACAAATTAGTTGTTTGACATTATGTTTTGTGCTCCCGCGGGCATGCCCGCGCAATAAAAAGCCTGCAAAGATAGGAATTTTTTCTATATTTGCAACCGAATTAAAAACACAATTATGATTCTCACCTTTTTGCCGCAGCAGATTGCGGACATTCTCGAAATAGTCGCCACACTCACATTCGTCGCTTATCTGGTCCTTCAGATCATGCACAGCAAATGGATGTGGTATCTGTACATCCCCAGCTGCATCTGCGCAGCGCTCAATTTTTTCAACAGCGCCACCTGGGCTTTCGCAGCATTGAACGTCTATTACATCGTGATGGGATTCGTGGGGATCTACAACTGGAAAAAAGACAGCGCCGCCGCGAATGAAGCGACATCGGGAATCATCCTCAACAGGCTTCCCCGGAAGACGCTCCTGGTCAGCATCGCCATGGTTGCCGCCGGCATCCCCGCCTTGTATTTCCTGCTTCAGGCACTGAATGATCCCAACCCCTTCCTGGATGCAATCACCACAGCCCTCAGCATTATCGGAACATGGTGGCTGACAAAGTCTTACATCCAGCAGTGGTGGATATGGATCGTGGCCGACGTGTTCGCAATCTGGATGAACGTCAACCTCGACAACAAATGGTTCGTGGTCCAGTTCGTCCTCTGCATCATATCCTCGTTCATAGGTCTTTGGAACTGGAACCGACAAGGAACGTATCCGAACGAATAGGCTATTTTTTTATAACTCTTTCGAAAAACTGTATGTTCCTCCATCGTAATCCACCACGCGGTCCTCGCCGGGCAGGGTGATGGAAGCCACTGCCCCTTCAGGAACGGTGACGGTCCAGTTCCAGGTGTCGCCCTCGAACTTCCAGGCGCTCTTGATAAGCCCGGCAGCGCTCTTGTATTCGGCCTCGAGATGGCCCAGGCGCTTGTCCGGAACGGGCTTCATTATGATGTGCCTGAAGCCGGGGCATGCAGGGTCGGAAGCAATGCCGGCAGCCGTTTCCCAAATCCACTCGCAGACGCATCCGTAAGCATAGTGGTTGAAGCTGTTCATGCCCTTGGGACCCATGCCTTTTTCAAGCGTATAGCTGTTCCAACGCTCCCAGATAGTGGTGGCTCCGTTGTCAACGGAATAGAGCCAGCTGGGGTTCTTGCGCTGGAAAAGGAGTTCGTAGGCGATGTCCACCATGCCATTGTCGGTAAGGGTCGACATCAGGATGGAGGTGCCGAGGAAACCGGTCTGCAGGCAGTTGCCGTGTTCGGCGAAATTTTGATGCAAGCGGGCTATGGTCGCCTCTCTAGCTGCTCCATCTACAATGTTGTTTTTCAGGGCGAACAAAGCTGGCGTCTGCATGGTATTCAGTATTTCCAGCTTGAAGCTGCCGTCGGCATTCAGGAAGCGGCTCTTGAGATACTCTCTTGCTTCGGCGGCCATGGATTCATATTTGGCCGCATCTTTGCCGGTGGCTTTTGCCATATCCGCCATCATGCCGGCATCGATTGCCCAGTAAGAGGCGCCCAGATAGCTCCAGTATTCTATGGTTTCAGGCTTGCGCGTACGCTTGCCATCCTGCAGGAAAGCCCCTCCGCCATTGCTCTCCAGAGGTTCGTAGCTGAGCCAGTCCGCCCACTGGTAGTTTCCGTTTTCGCCTGCCACGGTGGGCTGGTCAAACTTGGTTTCATTCACATGGAACATGTACTTTTCCATGGCATCCCAGTTTTCTTCAATTATGGCAGTATCACCGAACTGCTTCCAGACCGTCCAAGGCACGATCACTCCGGCGTCGGCCCACCCCAGACGCATCATGTCGCCACCGTACTGCGCTTTAGGCGCCACTCCGGGGAAAGCGCCTGTCTCGCTCTGGGAATCGCGCATGTCGCGCATCCACTTATGGAAGAAGGCGTCGGTATTGGCGAAGAATGTTCCCGTCTCGGTAAACACCTGGGTATCGGCAGTCCAGCCGAGGCGTTCGTTTCGCTGAGGACAGTCGGTAGGAACCGACAGATAATTTGAACG
>CAMOIZ010000148.1 GCA_946616385.1 uncultured Bacteroidales bacterium
CCTTACCCATACGGGTATCGAGAGGTTTCTTGGTAACCGGCTTCACAGGGAATACCCTGATCCACAACTGGCCTTCACGGTTCATCTTACGGGTGATGGCCTGACGGGCAGCCTCAATCTGCTGAGCGGTGAGCCAGCAGTTCTCAAGGTTCTTGAGACCGAAGGAACCGAATGCAAGCTGATTGCCGCGCTGGGCCATGCCCTTCATACGGTTCTTCTGTTCCCTTCTGTGCTTTGTTCTCTTAGGTTGTAACATTTTACTGTTATTTTAAAAAATTATAAAATTCAAGCCAAATCCTTGATAATCAGCGTTTTACGCTATTACGGGCCGGATTTTTGGGATGCAAAGTTACAAAAAATTTCTTTACGCGCAAGGCTTTTTGCAAAAAAATCGCACATTTTCGACCACAAAAACAGATAGTCAACTCGCCGATTTTTCAGCGACTTACAAATCCGCACAAAAAAAATTTTGCTATCTTTGCGACCGTGAAAAAAATAGTATCGATACTGCTCTGCATCGCGATGTTCCTGCCGGCTTCCGCGCAACGCCGCAAGCTTCAGGCATATCCGATGTACTACATAGTGGAAGAGAACGGCGACACCACCTTCGTCGACCAGCTGGATCCTTCGTGGTGCCTGCCCCGCGGAACAAAAATGAAAAGAGGCGACTGGCGGCGGCAGTACAAGCTCGTATACAACTTCAACAAGGTCTACCCATACGCCCTGGCCGGCAGCAAGATGATGGCCCAGGTCGACAGCGTGATCGCCGCCGATGCATCAAAGCGCAGCCAGCGCAACGCTTACACCCGCGACGTGATGTTCGAGCTGTTCGACATCTTCGGAAAGGACATCAAGAACATGAGCATCTCGCAGGGAGTGCTGCTGATGCGGCTGATCGACCGGGAATGCGGCATCCCGCCCTTCGAAATCATCAAGGAATACCGGAGCGCTTTCTCCGCCAATTTCTGGCAGCTCATAGCCAGAATGTTCGGGCAGAACCTTAAGAAGCGCTACGATCCGGAAGGCGAAGACGCAAGGACGGAGGAACTGGTGGGGATATGGAACAAAGGGCACTGGGACTCGTTCTACTACGCCATCTTTTTCGAATACCCTAAAAAAACGGTCATCAAGCGGGAGCACCTGAAGAGCACGGTGAAATCGCGCGAAGAGCGCCGCAAGAATGCCGACGACGAGGCCGGCCTCATGCGAAAGAGCATGAAGGAAGCCAAAGAGATGCTGAAAGAAGATTAAAACACGGTCAGTTCCGTACCTTCGAAACAGGCATAGTGGGGAGCCGTGTCGCCTATCCAGTCTTTGAGAACGATCAGGCGGCCGCCGGAGGGCATGGGCATGTCCACGGCGTCGTGGAAGTGTCCGAAAACGAAATAATCCGCCTGCTTGTCCATGCAGAATTTATAGAGAGGTTCGTCCGCTCCGCGGAACTTGTAGCCCCCGTGTTTGCGGCGGTTGGAATTGCTCCAGTCGGTGCCGAAGCGGAAGGCCAGCCATGGATGCAGGCCGCTGAAAAGCACCTGGCATACGCGGCTGTGGAAAATGCGGAGCATCAGGCGATAGCCGAATTTCGCCCCGCCCAGACCATCGCCGTGGCCGAGCAGGAAACGCTTGCCGCCTATTTCGACCTCCTGCGGCTGGGGCAGCACCTTCACTCCCATCCCCTGCCAGAATGAATACAGCCAGATATCGTGGTTTCCGGGGATGTAATAAACCTCTATTCCGTCATCCACCAGATTCAGAATCTGCGCGGTCACCCGGGCCGCTTCGCGGGGGATGACATCCCGGTATTCATACCAGAAATCCCAGATATCCCCCAGGAGCCAGAGAGTCCTGGTTTCCGGGGTGCGGATGCTGCGCAACCACTGCACGAAACGCTCTTCGCGCCCGGCAGGGTCGTTCGCCTTGAGCCCGAGGTGGACATCCGAAACGAAATATGTCTTGGTCCTGTCCATCTACGCAAATATGAGAACCAGTATGCCCACGATGGCGCAGTAGAGCGCGAACCAGCTCAGGCGGGCCTTGCGCACCAGGGCTATCATCACCTTGCAGGCGAAAAGCCCCGAAACGAAGGCGGCGAGGAAGCCGACCGCAAGCGGCAGCAGCCCTATCGAAGAGGCTGCCATATCCCCGCCCACTATATCCAGGAAGGCTTCGCCCAGGATGGGCACCAGCACCATCAGGAAAGAGAACTGGGCCATCACCTCGCGTTTCACTCCGCAGATGAGACCGGTGGAGATGGTCGTGCCTGAGCGGGACAGGCCGGGGATTACGGCCAGAGCCTGGCCTATGCCCACTGCGAACGCCTGCCAGAAAGAAATGCCGTTACGGGCGCCGTTCTCCGCCTGGGCCTTCTTCGACGCGAAATCGGAGAAGAACAGCAGCAGGGCGGTCACCAGCAGGGCGAGGCCCACCACCGTAATCGAGGCGAAAAGCTCCTCTACATAATCCTTGAAGAACATGCCCACCACGAACACGGGAATCATCGACACGATAATCTTGAGGATGTAGTCGGTCTCGTCGTTCATCTTGAACTTGAAAAGCCCCTGGAGAAGCCGGAGGATTTCCTTCCGGAAAACCACGATGGTGCTGAGCACGGTCGCGGCATGCACGGTGACTTCGAAGACAAGGTCGCCGGAGGCCTCCACTCCGAGGAGTTCACGGCCTATGGTAAGATGCCCGCTGCTGCTCACGGGCAGGAATTCGGTAAGGCCCTGCACAAGGCCGAGTATCAATGCTTCCAGCCAGCTCATTTCCCGTCCCTCCTCATTATCGCCACGACCATCACCACGATTCCGGCGACGATCACTATCGGGGCCGCCACGAGACGGCGGAA
>CAMOIZ010000149.1 GCA_946616385.1 uncultured Bacteroidales bacterium
CTCCTGTTCAGGCGTAGCATCCTTTGGATCTGCCCTTCGCTTGCATTGTAATCCCTGCGTATCTGGCGCGCGACATCTATTTTATCCTTGACAGGCAGCATCGTAGGCCTGGTTTCCCCGTATTTCGCTTTGCTGATTTGAACTACGGCTGCAAACAATTCATCGTCGGTAAGGACTATGCTGTCGCCCAGACGTCTGGCAACTTCGGAATATGCTTCAAAATTTTTTGAGACCATGTTGAAGTAATGCCTGGCATCGTGGAACAGGGATTCTCCAAAGTGGTAATCGCAAAAACATCGCGGCATTATCATTCCCTTGTCGTCAACCTCGTAATTGTCTGGCAGTTCAAGACCTGCCCCGTGGCATACCGAACGTTTTTCCCTGTATGTCAGTGATTTATACTTTCTGGCCGGCTCCTTTTCCGCAAAGGTATTGAAGAATAGATTCCCGCCTCCCCAGGGGTAAGAAAAAGGAGTGTATGCCCCGGTTGCCATGTAGGCGTTCCGGCTGGTGTAAACGATTTCATTTCGCAGGCTATCCAAAGAATCAAGAGGGATCAACGTCGGTTCGAAACCATCCAGATTCTTGTAGCGTCCGGTCTTGGTAAAATACCTTTTCAACTTGTCCTTGAAATAATCAAAAAATCTTTTGCAATCGTCATCCGCCCCGGACAGGACCACATGGATATGATTGCTCATGATCTCGAAGGTGATGATCCTTACATTCGCCACTACGGCCGCAATGGCTATCATGCTGACACAGAAGCGATAATCATCTTCGTTCTCACAGATTATTTCAGTCAGTTTGCCTGGTGTGCACAAGTGCCTGAACGGGCCTTTTTTCAAAAACACGTTTATGCAGCGCTGCTCTATTTGGTAGTAGGTCATACTCCGCCTTATCTAAAGATTCACATATCTCCGCCACAGTAGGCGTATGGCGAAATTACCAAAATAATCTGCAACTGCAAAAAAGAATTTGGCGTTATGTGCAAAATAGGGGTAGAATGCACATTTTGAGCCCCAAAAACGTCACATTATGTGCAAAAACACCCCGTTTTGCACAGCGAGCCGATCGGCAACGGCCTGAAGGCCTCCGAAGTGCGCCCGGACCCTTATTTCTTCGAATCGTTCTCCCTGATCTCCACGTGGCGGATCTTCCCGCTGATGGTCTTGGGCAGGGAATCGGCGAATTCAATCACGCGCGGGTACTTGTACGGCGCGGTGATCCCCTTCACGTAGGTCTGGATATCCTTTACCAACTGCTTGCGTGTGAGTTCGTTGGCGAGCTGGGCCTTGTATTCGGACGCCACCACGATCGTGGCCTTCACCACGGTGCCGCGAACCTCTTCCGGGTCCGGAATTCCGGTCACCGCGCACTCCACCACGGCCGGATGTCCCATCACGGCGCTCTCTACTTCGAACGGACTCACGCGGTAGCCCGAGGTCTTGATGAGGTCGTCGTTGCGGCCCTCGAACCAGTAGTATCCGTCCTCGTCGCGCCATGCAACGTCGCCGGTGTAGTAAACGTCGTCGTGCCAGGCCTTACGGGTGAGCTTGGGATTGCGGTAGTAGCCCAGGAACAGGCCGATGGGCTTCTTGCGGTCGGTGCGCACCACGATCACACCGCGTTCGCCGACTGCAGCGGAAGTGCCGTCCGGACGCAGGATGTCGATGTCGTAGGCGGGGGAGGGCTTGCCCATGGAACCCGGGCGCGGCTCTACCCAGGGGAAGGTGCCCAGGGTGAGGGTGGTTTCCGTCTGCCCGAAAGCTTCGTGGATCCAGAGGCCCGTACGGCGGTGGAACTCCTCGAAAACGGAGGGATTCAGGGCCTCTCCGGCGGTGGTCACATGCTTGAGCGAGGAGAGGTCGAAGCAGTTGAAGTGCTCCTTGATCAGGAATCGGTAGATGGTCGGAGGGGCGCAGAAGGAGGTGATGTGATACTTCCCGATCAGCGCGAGCAGCTCGGCCGGCACGAACTTGTCGTGGTCGTACACGAACACGGTCGCACCCACTATCCACTGCCCGTAGAGCTTGCCCCAGACGGCCTTTCCCCAGCCGGTGTCGGAGTAGGTGAAGTGGATGGAATCGGGCGTGAGCTGATGCCAGTAGGCGGCGGTGACCAGATGGCTGAGGGCGTAGGTGTGCGAGTGGAGTACCATCTTCGGCTCGTCGGACGTGCCGGAAGTGAAGTACATCAGCATGGGATCCTCGCTCTCGTTGCGCCAGTCTCCGCGTTCCCAGGGCGTTGCGGCGGCCACTCCGGCCTCGAAATCCTCGAAGCCTTCGGGCACGGACGGGCCTATGCTGATGAGCTTTTCGAGGAACGGGCACTTGGGCTCGGCGTCGGAAACTTTCTGAAGGATATCTTCGTCGCCGCAGCAGATGATGGCCTTGATCTCGGCCGATTTGCAGCGGTAGATAATGTCGTGCGATGTGAGCAGGAAGGTGGCAGGGATGGCCACCGCTCCTATTTTCTCGAGGGCCAGCATGGTGGTCCAGAAGGCGATGCGGCGTTTGAGGATGAGCATCACGAAGTCGCCGCGGCCGATTCCCAGCGAGGTCAGGTAGCCGGCAACCTTGTCGGATTCGCGCTTGAGGTCGGCAAAAGTCATCCTGCGCTCCGGCTCGGTGGCACTTGTCCACAGCAGGGCAAGTTTGTCCGGCGCCTCAGCAGCCCAGGCGTCCACTACATCGTATGCAAAATTGAAATGCTCGGGAACATTGAACTCCAGATTCTGCCCTTCGCCTTTGAGAAATCTTTCAATCATAGCGGTTTAAGTTTAAGTGGTGCAAATATAGCAAAATGTTGGAGAAGTGTGCGTTTTGAGGAGAATTTTTTGCTAAGG
>CAMOIZ010000150.1 GCA_946616385.1 uncultured Bacteroidales bacterium
TGAGCGGCATAGGTCCGTACAGATTCACGGAGACCTGCGACATTCCCGCGGCGATGTGGACCAGGACCTGGATGCTGCGCATCACGGGGCAGTCCCGCTGGGCGGATGACGTGGAGAGGGCCTTCCTCAACGCCGGTCCGGTTCCTGTGAGCAGGGACTTCAAGACCATGAGCTACTACCAGAGCCCCAACCGCATCGATGAAAACACTCCCCAGGCTCCGCCTATCCCCGGGCCTGGCAGACAGATAGTCTACACCCCAACCGGAAACAAGACACTCTGCTGCGTGGGCAGCAGCAACTGGATCATCCCCAACTATGTGCAGAACATGTGGATGCGAGCTGCCGGCGGAGGCCTTGCCTGCGTTCTCTACGGGCCCTGCAGCGTGAAGGCGGACGGACTGGAACTGCTATGCGATACCGGCTTCCCCTTCGAAGACACCCAGACCATAAGAGTCAAGGCCGGGAAGGCCGTCCGCATGCCTGTCTACTTCCGAATTCCAGGCTGGTGCAAAGGGATGAGCGTCTGCATTGACGGAAAGGCCGTCGAGGGAGATTATTACGACGGATTCCTCCGCATAAACCGCAAATGGGAGGACGGGGATGTCATCAGCATCCATCTCCCGATGCAGACCAGGGTCTACACCGTAGAAGACAACTGCTACCCGCAGGATCCGTACTTCACCGAGCCCCACTGGGGACGCATCAACATGGCAGTGTTCGACACGACCGCCGGCCGGAAATATACCTGCGTGGATTACGGACCGCTGCTGTACGCGCTTCCGCTGTACGACATCGACGAAAACACCGTGGTTCCCGGGCAGAAATCGGACTGCTCACTGGCACTGGAAGATGCTTCGCAGATAGAGGTCGTCCCGGCAAAGGAGATGCCCGCACGCTGGGGCTGGCGCATCGAAGACGCTCCTACGGTCCTGAAGGCGCCTGCCGTCCTGGACGGCCGCGATACGACTGTGACTCTCGTGCCTTACAACTGCACCAAGTTCAGGGTGTCGATGTTCCCTGAAAAGTAGTGTGCAGCTCGTCCATGACTCCCCGGTTGATGCCGGAGAATCCCTCGTGACGGAAGACCGCTTCCGGCTCGCTGGTGGGTGGAATGCCTTGTGGAAGGACGATTTCGAAACCGGAACCGACGATTCTGTTCCCGCGCATTTCATCAAAGAAATTGGCGCGTCCTTCGATTACGTTGTTGTAGTCGTGGTCGCTCCACACCACCTTTTCTATCGCCCAGCGGGTATTGCAGAACACGTTGTCCAGCAGCGTATTGTGCTGAGGCTCCGCAGGATCGCCTTCGAGATAGGCCTGTAGTTCGGGATAGTGCGCACGGAAGGCAGGGCTGTCGGCGTGCCGCAGCGAATCTATCATCAGCGGCAGCCTGTCCGCGCCCCAGGTCTTCAGACGTCCGTCTATCTTTATGGCGGCGCAGGGAATGTCTGCGAATATATTGTCGTGATAACGGATGAAACTGCCTCCTCCTATCTGCACCGGAGGAGTTCCTATCCGCTGAAAAACGTTCCCGTAAACTTCCGCCGCTCCGGAACCGTCGTCATGATAGACGGCCCTCACGTTGAAGGGGACCATGATGTCGTGGAAGTAGTTGTACCGTATCACTCCTCCCCTCTGTGCGAAACTGCGCCCGTGATAAAGCGCGCCGTTATCCTCTATATCCTGGCATACGTGGTGGATGTTGCAGTATTCCACCGTCTGGTCGTTGCCCAGCATAAGGATGGCCATCGACGGCGAATCGTAGAATTCGCAGGCGGTGATGCGGTTTCCGAGGCCGCTCATCACGACTCCCACCCGGTACTGGCTCTCGATTCTGTTGTAATTGTGGATGCGGCACTTTTCGACGTAATTCTCGCCGCGGACTATATCGCGCCTGCTGCCTCCGGCAAGTTCCACGGCTCCGGAGCCCAGGTCGTAAAGATGGCAGGAGGACAGGCCGCAGCGGGTGCTGCCGACATCGATCGTGGCAGCCACGTGTCCAAGGCCGTGCAGGGAGCAGTTTTCCACGCGCACATCCTCGCAGCCGATTATTTTGACTGCATCTCCGCGTGTGCATGTGAATTCGACTCCAATCACTCTGACATTCGAGCATCCGGACAGGATCATCAAAGGCTCCGACATCACGCTCATCTCCAGGGTACGTGTTCCTTCCGGAAGCATCATCACGACAGTATTGTTTTCTGTATCAATGGAATACTCGCCGCCAACCGTCACTTCTTCCGGGATATTCAGCACCTTCCAGCGCTGGAAGTTCTCTCCCTCCTTGAAACCGAAGCCGTAGTTGGTGAGGGCTCCCGCTTCGATGGTTTTCCCGGGGCCGAGCTGCTTTATGGGCACAAGTTCGCACGTCCATCCGAAACGGAAGCAGCCATAGAGCCAACCTTTCGTGGGATCCTTCCATTCCAGGGGCCGGTCTTCCTTGAAAGCGATGACGCCGAAACCTTCCCCGGGCTGATTGCGGATATAGCCTTTCCCGGTGGTCACTACCGAATCCAGATGCAGAGGGTTCCCGTCCGGCCACTCGCTGAGATTCATGGGGCGACCGTCCGCAAACAACTCCGACCAGGACGGGCCGGTAAGGTGAGGATCTCCCTTCTGGCAGACTCCGGCCACATTCATGCGCTTGGTATTAAGCAGCTTTACCCCCTCTGCAAGCCCCTTGGCCCTGCGCAGGCGCCATTTCGGGATGCGCACTCCCCCGCTGATGCAAGCGCCTTCGCCCACGATTACAATATCTTTCTTTCCTTCCAGACGGATGGTTTCCTTCAGTCGGTAGGTGCCCTTCTTCAGGACAATCGTATCGCCGGAGGCAGCCTTT
>CAMOIZ010000151.1 GCA_946616385.1 uncultured Bacteroidales bacterium
TCTACCAGACCTTCGACGTCAACGAGACCATGCTCTCCAAGATCGAGAAAGGCCATGAGGACTACGACGTGGTATGCCCGTCCGACTATATCATCGAGCGCATGCTCAACACCGGGCTCATCCTTCCCCTCGACTTCGCATCCATCCCGGATTCCATCAACTATATCGCGCTGAACAAGTCTCCCTACATGCTCAAGATGTTCAAAGAGATCAATCCCAAGTTCGATGCGAATGATTATTCCGTGCCCTATATGTGGGGAACCACAGGCATCCTTTACAATACCAAGGAAGTCACTGCCGAGGAAGCCGGCACATGGGACATTATCCGCAACCCCAAGTTCGCAGGCAGGATTCTCATCAAGGATGCTCCCCGCGACGTCTACGGCCCCGTTCTCATCTATCTCAAGCAGAAGGAACTCGCCGAAGGAAGCGTCACTCTCCAGGAACTCATGTGGGATTCTTCCGACGAGTCGATTGCAGCCGTGGAGTCTTATCTCAAGCAGGTCAAGGACGGAGTCCTGGGCTGGGAGGCCGATTTTGGCAAGGAGCAGATGACAAAGGACCGCGGAGTCGTTTCGCTCAACTGGAGCGGCGATGCCGTATGGGCCATTGAAGAGGCCGCGGAAGTTGGCGTCAGCCTCGATTACATCGTTCCCGAAGAAGGCAGCACCGTATGGTTCGACGGCTGGGTAATCCCCAAGTATGCCAAGAACGTGAAGGCCGCCAGCTACTTCATCGACTTCATGTGCCGTCCCGACATTGCCATCCGCAACATGGAGGAAACCGGCTATGTGGCGGCAAACGGCGCCATCGAGGTGCTTGAAAGCCAGATAGACGATGAGTACGAGCCCATCAACCTTACCTACTTCTTCGGCGCCGACGCCGACAGCGTACGCGTAAATCCCGTGCTCTACCCCGATCAGGCCGTCATCGACCGCTGCGCTCTCGAGCACGACTGGGGCCAGGATACCGACAAACTCCTCGCAATGTGGTCCCGCGTGAAGGGCGACAATGCCAACTCCATGACCTACATTATCATAGTTGTCGCTCTCGCCGCCCTGGCTGCCGGATACATCGTTTCCAAGAAGAACAAGCGCGGACACAAGAAACACGGGAAAAGATAATTTTTCGTATATTGCAGAAAAATAACCGATATGCTTGATTCCACACGCGGGCTCTACGTCGCCCATTGCCAAGAAGGCCCTATTTCGATTTGCGGTAAGATGGCCAACCGCCACGGACTCATCGCCGGCGCCACCGGTACGGGTAAAACCGTCACCCTCCAGGTTCTGGCCGAGACATTCAGCCAGGCAGGCGTTCCCTGTTTCATGGCGGACATGAAAGGAGATCTCAGCGGCGTCAGCCAGCCGGGTGCCATGAGCGGCTTCATCGAAAAGAGAATGCCCGAGTTCGGCATCGAGAATCCCCAGTTCGCGGGCTGCCCCGTGCGCGTTTACGACGTGTTCGGCGAGCAGGGACATCCCATGCGCACGACCATCTCCAACATGGGCCCCATGCTTCTTTCGAGGCTTCTTGGCCTGAACGAGGTGCAGAGCGGCGTGATGGACATCATCTTCCGCGTTGCGGACGACAAGGGCCTGCTGCTGCTCGACCTGAAGGACCTCCGCGCCATGGTGAACTACGTTTCCGAGCATGCGGCCGAATACAAGACTGTTTACGGAAACGTCACGGACGGCAGCGTCGGGGCTATCCAGAGGGCTCTGCTGAGCCTCGAAAGCCAGGGAGCCGAGAAATTCTTCGGCGAGCCCGCCTTCGACATCTACGATCTTCTCCAGACCAACAACGGCAAGGGCATTCTCAGCGTCCTGGCAGCCGACAAGCTGATGCAGAACCCCAAGCTCTACTCCACCTTCCTGCTCTGGCTGCTTTCGGAGATCTATTCCAAACTGCCGGAAGTCGGAGACATGGACCTGCCCAAGTTCGTGTTCTTCTTCGACGAGGCCCACACCCTCTTCGACGAGACTCCCAAGGCTCTTGTGGACAAGATCGAGCAGGTAGTCCGCCTCATCCGTTCCAAGGGCGTCGGCGTCTACTTCATCACGCAGTCCCCTACCGACATCCCAGAATCCATACTCGGACAGCTCGGAAACCGTGTGCAGCACGCTCTCCGTGCGTATACTCCCAAAGACCAGAAGGCAGTCAAGACAGCCGCGGAAACCTTCCGGGCCAATCCTTCCTTCAAGACTGCGGACGCCATAATGGAGCTCGGCACCGGCGAGGCTCTCGTGTCTTTCCTGGACGAAAAGGGCGCTCCCCAGATCGTGCAGCGCGCTAAGATACTCTTCCCTCTCAGCCAGATAGGCGCCATCACCGAAGCTCAGCGCAAGCAGCTCATCAACTCCTCGATGATTGCCGGCAAGTACGACAATCCCATCGATCGCGAGAGTGCCTTCGAAGTGCTGCTTGCAGATGCGCAGCGTGCCGCCGAAGAGCAGGAGGCCCAGGCAGCGGCAATCGAGGAGCAGAAAGTCAAGAGCGAGAAGGCCGCCAAGGTGAACGGAAACTCGAAGGGCACTACCAGCATCTTCAGCAAAATAGCCAAAGCTGCGGCCGGTGCGGTTATCACCAGCGTCACGGCATCCGTCGGGACGGCAGTCGCCAACTCCGTGACCGGGAAGAAATCCAAATCGAGCAGCGGAAAAGATATCGCGAACAAGGCGATCAAGAGCGCAACCAGCACTGCCACCCGCACGCTCACCCGATCCATTCTCGGCAACCTGTTGAAATAACTGATGATCAGGTTCTCAGCGTTTGCTAACAA
>CAMOIZ010000152.1 GCA_946616385.1 uncultured Bacteroidales bacterium
TGTATGCAAAAAGGGGCGTTTTGCATACATTTTATTACATTTGCAGCATGATACTGATGGGTGTAGTGAATCTGACGCCAGATTCTTTTCGGGAGGATACCAGGGCGATGACGGCTGCGGCGGTGCGCCAGCGGGTGGAGTCGCTTCTGGAGAGGGGTTGCGGCATCATCGATTTCGGGGCCGTTTCTACGCGTCCCGGTGCGGCGTCCGTTCCGGTGGAGGCCGAGTGGCAGCGGCTGCTGCCCGCCATCGACGTCATCTGCACGGATTTTTATTCGGAAGGACGCTTGGTCACACTCCCCGAAACCGTCTCGCAGCTTTGCTGCTCGACCCCACCGTGCGCTTCGCTTACGGTCCCCCCTCTTAGCGTGCCGAGGGTGGCAGCGGTTTCGGGGGGTGTGCCAAGCGTCTCTCGAACTTGCGACCAGAACACACCGTGCGCTTCGCTTACGGTCCCCCCTCTTAGCGTGCCGAGGGTGGCAGCGGGTTCGGGGAGCGTGCCAAGCGTTTCGATAGATACTACCAGTGCGAAGATAGTGCGTCGGGTGTATGGGCGGATAGGGCGATTCATCGTGAATGACATTTCCGCGGGGGAAGACGACCCGCAGATGCTGCCGACGGTGGCGGAACTCGGTCTTCCCTACATCGCCATGCACAAACGCGGCAACCCCCGCTCGATGGATTCCCTGACTGATTATCCGCAGGGAGTGGTGGCCGCAGTGGACGGATATTTCCGGGATTTCGCCGCGCGGGCGGAAGAGCTGGGCATCAGCGAATGGATACTGGATCCGGGGTTCGGTTTTGCTAAGAGTGCAGAGCAGAACTGGGAACTGCTGGAGAATCTGCCCGCATTCCGGCATTTCGGCCGCCCGATTCTCGTGGGAGTGGCCGACAAGCGCTTTACCCGGACGCCCAACCCTTTCGCCGCGGAAGGCCCGGCCTCAGGTTCCGCATACGCAGAACGCCTCGCCGGAGAGCGAGGCGCCGATATTCTGCGGGTACACTGATTATTCTTCGTCGAAGGCCGAAGGCAGCACTTCGAAGCCGCCGGAAGGGCGTTCCATGGGGATGCGGCGGAAGGCCAGCACCACAAGCACGATCAGCAGCACGCTGGCAGCGAAGCAGTACCAGTAGCCGGGGCCGAGGACGTCCATCCAGTTTTCGGCATCCTGCAGCGAGTCGATGTGTCCGATGACCAGGGCGAAGGTGTTGTTGGTGAAGTGCATCAGCATCGTCAGCTTCAGCGAACCGGTCTTATAGTACACATATCCGAAGAGGCAGCCGAGCAGGAATGCAGGGATGGCCTGCCAGGGATTCAGGTGTATGAGGGCAAAGAAGAGGGCGGAGAGCACGATGGCCCAGGCGGGCTTGACACCGCGTCCGAGAAGTCCGCGCTCGACCATGCCGCGGCAGAGCCACTCCTCGAAGAAGGGGGCGAAGATGCTGACGCAGATGAAGTTCACCCAGAAACTGCCCGTTGTAAGGCCCTTCAGCGCATTCTCAAGCCACTCCGGCATGGGAGGGAGCCACGATGTGGAAAGGTCGCCCACTATGCCTGCGGCAAGGGTGGCCGCCATGACCATCACGGCGCAGAGCAGCCATCCGTGGGGCGCCACATTGGCGTTGTCCAGCGCCAGTCCCTTGTAACTCATCCTGTTCCTGCGGCTCTTTCCCGCAGCCCACATCATGGGCGGGATGAACATGATGGGATAGGAAATCAGAGTGGTATACTCGGCCATGAACGCCGCGGAATTAGCGGCGCCGACGCACAGGGAGGCTATCAGCACGACTCCGGATCCGACCAGGCTGCCTACTAAAAGCAGCAGGAGAAGGATGAAGATATCCGCCACCGAAGGGATACACCAGGCATATTTGCCCAGCACATCGAAGTTGCCCCGCTTTGCCATATCAATACAGAGGTGAAGGATAAACGCCGTCGGCCACCAGTTTCGCGAACTTGGCCACCACGCCGGGACGGTCTTCCTTGTATGTTACTCCGAACCAGCTCGAAGGAGTGGAAAGGACCTCGCAGGAAGCGTCTCCGCCCTTGATCATGCAGTCGATGGCGTAAGGGATGTAGTATTCCTTCTTGAGTTCGCCGATGTTGGCCTTCAGGAAGTCGTGGAAGATGGCTTCGCTCTTTGCAAAGTAGTCGGGGGTGAATCCCCACATGTTCATGGAGCAGAGGGCCTTGCCGTCGAGCACGATATGGTTCTCGCCGCTCACGGAGTTGTCGCCGTAGACCACGCCGTCGGCCTCTTTGGCGATGTTCAGATGCTCTTCGACCTTGGTGAGCCTGCCCTCGGCGTCGTAGTGGCAGATTCCGCGCGAGACGCTGCCGCTCTCGGAGAGGGTCTTGCCGAGCTCGAAACCGATGATGGCGTACTGCCCCTTGGTATTCTCGTGGGCGCGGCACCAGTCGGCCGCCACCTTGAAGGATTCTTTTCCGTAGTAATCGTCACCGTTGATGATGATGAACGGGCCGTCGATCACGTCCTTTGCCATCAGCACCGCATGCGCCGTGCCCCAGGGTTTCTGGCGCTCGGGATTGAGGGTGAATCCCGCAGGAATCTTGTTCAGTTCCTGGGTCACGAAGATGAACTCCAGAGGAGCACCGTCGACGCATTTGACATTGGAATACTTTTTGGCCACCAGGGCCTTCATGTCCTCGAGGAAGTATTCGCGCACGACATACACAACCTTGCCGAATCCTGCCTCTACGGCATCGTATATGGAATAATCGATAATGGTTTCACCGGAGGGGCCGAGGCCGTCCATCTG
>CAMOIZ010000153.1 GCA_946616385.1 uncultured Bacteroidales bacterium
CGGATCTGGTCGTACACGCGGCCGGTGATGAATTCTGCGAACGAGCCGCAGAAGGGCACCTTGCCGGTGAGGGCCAGGCCGGCTGCCACGCCCACCATGTTGGCTTCCGCGATGCCGCACTCGATGAATCTGTCGGGGAATTCGGCTGCGAAGGCATCCATCTTCAGGGAGCCTTTGAGGTCGGCGGCGAGAGCCACCACATCGGGATTCTCACGGCCTGCGATCACGAGGCCTGCACCGAAACCGCTGCGGGTATCTTTCTTTCCGGAATCTGTATACTTTTTCATACTAGTAATCTCCTAAGGTTTCTTTGAGTTGTTCGAGGGCCTGTGCGCACTGCTCCGCGTTGGGGGCCTTTCCGTGCCACTTGTGGGTGCCGGCCATGAAGTCGACGCCGTGTCCCATTTCGGTCTGGAAGAGTATCATCTTGGGTTTGCCGTTGCGTGCCCTGGCGATCTCGAAAGCGCTCTGTATCGACTCGAAGTCGTGTCCGTCCGCCACTATCACATCCCATCCGAATGCAAGCCACATCTCGTTGAGCTCCTCGATGCCGCCCACCTCAACCACGGGACCGTCGATCT
This sequence comes from uncultured Bacteroidales bacterium, assembly GCA_946616385.1. GTDB lineage: Bacteria > Bacteroidota > Bacteroidia > Bacteroidales > UBA932 > Cryptobacteroides. The sequence goes on from CAMOIZ010000153.1 coordinate 582, forward strand.
GCTGGCCGTTCCAGTCGGTCATGGCCACGAGGTTGTCGAGCTTGTGCTGCTTGGCGAACATGGCCGCCTCCCAGATCTGTCCTTCCTCGCTCTCGCCGTCGCCGCAGAGCACGAAAGCACGGTGGTCGTCACCGCTGAGTTTCTTGCCGAGCGCGATTCCAGCCGCCGCCGAGAGGCCCTGTCCGAGGGAACCCGAGGGCTGGAAGATGCCCTTGATGTGCCCTACCGTGGGATGTCCCTGGAGGTTGCTGCCGAACTTGCGGAGAGTTCCCATCTCCTTGGGATCATAGTAGCCTGCACGTGCGAGCACGGAGTAGTATACCGGTGCCAGATGGCCTGCGGAGAGGATGAATGCATCCTGCCCCTTGGCATCCCGGGTCCATGTCTTGGGATCATGATCCATCTCATTGAAATACAGAGCAGTAAGAATGTCGGTGCTGCTCATTGAGCCTCCCGGATGTCCGGATCCTGCAGCGGATACCATACGCACGATGTCGCGTCGGACCTGGGAAGCGATGTCGGTTAATTCCTGAATGTTTTTTTTCATAACCTGCGAAAATACTTATTATGCGGGGTTTATAAACTTTGATTTCTGACTATTTCGCTTGCTTTACGGCTTTTATGGCCGTCTTCTGCATCAGCGCAGCCTCCTTGTCGGAAACCTCGTTCTCTCCGCTGTTGCGGAAGGAATTGCCCTTCACGCTGACGCCCAGCGTGGGCTTGATGAGCGCCTCGAACCAGACGCATGCGGTGGCATAGCGCCCCTCGCGGTACGACATGTGGAAACCGTCGCGGGTGAGGTCCTTGTCGGTATTGAGCCAGGTGCCGCGGAGCATCTGCACCGCCGGGCCGGAAGGGATCACGACGGGGATGTTGAACTCCTTGCGGGCCTTGTCGACGCAGAGCTGGATGCTGTCGAACATGTACTGCTGGTCGTATGCATAATTGGCGAAACTGCGGTTGGTATAGGTGCGTGAGTATGCCCAGGTCTGGTGCCAGACTATGGCCGCCTTGGGATTGGAGCACTCCTTGCGCACTATCTCGATGAGATTCCCCAGCCAGGGATCGTAGCTGTCCCAGCGGCCGCTCTTGGGTGAGCCCTGCTGCATGGTGATGATGTCCCAGGGTTCATCTCCCAGGCCGTCCATGAAACGGCCCTCCTTGTATTTCTTGATTGTCTCCCACTTGTTCTTCGTGGACTTCAGGTAGACATATTCGTGACCGTTAGTCTCGTACTCCTTGCAGTGCCTCTCGAGGGTGCATCCGCCGATGTAAAGGCGTCCGAGGATCACGTTGTGGATGCCGGCAGCCTCCAGCAGGTCCGGCAGATACTGGGTGGCATCGTCCGAGAAACTGTTGCCTATGGCAAGGATACGGAGCGTGTCGGGGTTTTCGGGAAGGGGGAAATTAACATACTTTTCCTGCGCGGACAGGCTTAGGGTGGCAGCGATCGCGGCCAGTACGATAAGGATTCTCTTCATATTTTCCTATATTTGTGGTAAAGTTAGCAAAAAGATGCCTGAAAAAGAAAAAATCCGTGAAATGTTCGATTCGATCGCGCCGGAATACGACGCTTTCAACCATCTCACATCGCTGGGGATCGACAAATTATGGCGCCGGAAGGCCCTCCGTTGGATCGAAGGCCCGCAGGTGCTCGACGTTGCCTGCGGCACAGGCGACTTCGCAATGACCATCGCCGAACGCAGGCGCTGCGGTGTGATAGGGGTGGATATTTCCGAGGGGATGCTTTCCGAGATGCGGCGGAAGGTGCTCGCAGCCCGGCTGGAAAGGGAGGTGAGTTGCGAAGTGGGCGACTGCGCCGCGCTGCGCTTCAAATCCGGCAGCTTCGACAACGTCACCGTCGCCTTCGGAGTGCGCAACTTCGAAGACCGCGAGGCCTGCCTGAAGGAGATACTCCGCGTACTGCGCCCCGGCGGCAAGTTCGTGATGCTCGAACTCGGCGTGCCTTCATGGCGCCCGGTCCGCCGCCTCTACGAATGTTATTTCACCCGCGTAATGCCCCTGGTCGGCGGTCGGATGTCCGGCAACCGCGCAGCCTACAGGTATCTCCCCGCCTCCGTGCTGAACTTCCCCGGCCCCAAGGAATGGACCGCCTTCATGCGCAGTTGCGGCTTCACCGACGTCCGCCACCGCGCCCTCTCGCTCGGCATCTGCCGCCTCTACATCGGCACGAAAT
>CAMOIZ010000154.1 GCA_946616385.1 uncultured Bacteroidales bacterium
CCGCCGGTCTTCTTGATGATCTGCTCGCAGTACTCGTAGCTGAGCTGGGGATTGCGTTCCACCATGGTGCGGGTGAGGCGGTCGACGACCTTGTTGTTGATGAGGTTTGCGCAGACCATACGGTTGCCCTCGACGCGTCCGAGACGGACCATGAGGGTGGTGCTGATCATGTCGCAGAGGAGTTTCTGGCTGGTGCCCGATTTCATGCGGGTACTGCCGGTGATGAATTCAGGACCCATGACGACCTCGATAGGATAATCCACATAGTGGGAAATGGGCGAATCTGGGTTGTTGCAGATGCTTCCGCAAGGGATTCCGTGCTCCTTGCAAGCCTTCATGGCTGCGAGCACGTAAGGAGTGTTGCCGCTGGCGGAAATACCCACAACTATGTCTTTGGGAGTGACGTGGTGCTTTTCGCTGAGCGTCCTCCATCCCTCTTCGGTGTCATCTTCGGCCTCTTCGAGGTCGAGCACGAGATTCTCGTTGCCGCCTGCAAGCACGGCCTGCCAGATCTCGGGGTCCACGCCGTAGGTATTGGGAACTTCCAGCACGTCCAGCACACCGATCTTTCCGCCGGTGCCGGCGCCGAGCCAGAAGAAGCGTCCGCCTGCGCGCAACTGGGCCTCGATGGCGTTGCACAATTTCTCGATATCAGGAAGTACCGCCTCTACAGCGAGGGCTACTTTCTTGTCTTCGTTGTTGATGTCGCGCAGCAATTCTGCCACCGACTTCTTTTCAAGATGATCGTAGAGCGAAGGTTGCTCAGTGAGTCTTAATGCCATAATCCTTCAAAAATAATTAAAAATTTTTATATTTCGTAGTTCCAATCTTTTTTCCGTCGCGGAAGGCCGCAGCTTTGATGGTCTGCTGGCGGTTGATCGCGAAGGGTATTGTGTACAAGGCAGATTGCGCCGTGGGTTCGCTTCCGTCGAGAGTGTAGCGTATCTCTGCATCGGGCGCATCCACGCTGATAACGGCCACCTTGCTGTATTCCGTGTCTTTGCGAAGGTCGATGTAAGGGTCGTAGAAAGCCTTGCAGTAGCCTACGTCAAGTCGGTCGAGGCGGCCGAGATGTTTCTCGAGCCTGCGGGTGAAACCGTCCCAGTCCTTGCCTGCGGTCGACCATCCGGCCTCAGCGATAGCGCACATGCGCGGCCAGGCCATATATTCGACGCGGGCTGGAGTAGGCATGTATTCGGTCCAAACGCAGCCTTCTACACCTATAATATACTTGCGCTCTTCCGGAGTCAGCACTTCCGGAACCGGATTGTATTCGTACATGGTGCGCAGCAGGGTGGGCCCTCCCATCGCGAGGGGCTCGCTTTCGGGATCGGCCTGCCAGTAATCGAGGTAATATTTGGGATAGGGCGACATCACCACTTCGTGATGCTGCTGCGCAGCCCTGATTCCTCCTTCTTCTCCGAGCCACGACATCACCTTTGCATTGGGTGCGAGTCCTCCCTGGAGAATCTCGTCCCAGCCGATGATCTGGCGGCCCTTGGAATTGATGTAGCGCTCCATGCGCTGGATGAACCAGCTCTGGAGTTCGAATTCGTCCTTGAGTCCTTCACGCTTGATAAGTGCCTGGCAATGAGGGCATTGCTTCCAGCTTGCCTTGGGGCACTCGTCGCCTCCTATGTGGATGAGTTCCGAAGGGAAGAGTTCGATCACTTCGTCGAAGACATCCTCGAGGAACTTGAAGGTGGTCTCCTTGGGGCAGTAAACCTGCTTGAAAATCCCCCATTTGGTCGCGGTCTCATAATGGTCCTCGAGTCCGCAGCTCAATTCGGGATAGCACGCGATGGCTGCAAGCGCATGACCGGGAAGTTCTATTTCGGGTATGATGGTCACGTAGCGTTCGGCTGCATAGCGCACGAGTTCGCGGACCTCTTCCTGAGAATAATAGCCACCGTAGGGCTTGCCGTCGTAAATACCGGAATAGAGACTGCCGATAACCGTTTCCTTGCGCCACTGCCCCTTCTCGGTGAGAAGAGGATATTTCTTGATTTCAAGGCGCCAGCCCTGGTCTTCGGTAAGATGCCAGTGGAAGCGGTTCACCTTGTGCATGGCCATTATGTCAATGTACTTCTTGAGGAAGTCCATGCTGAAGAAATGGAGACAGCAGTCCAGATGCATTCCGCGGTAAGGGAAGGCCGGTGCATCTTCGATGGAGCAGCACGGTACGTCCCAGCGGACACCCTTCTGGCGGGAATCGGCGAAAATGGCGTCCGGAAGCAGTTGGAAGATGGTCTGGATGGCGTAGAACAGGCCTGCACCGTCGACATATTCGATCAGCAGCCTGTTGGGGCTGACCTGCAGGTTATACGCCTCTTTCTTCCATCCGGCATTGAGGATGAAAATCCCCTTCTCGGCGCCATGGTCCAGCGGATCGTCCTGGATCACGTCCAGCGTGAAACCTGCAGCCTTCTGCAGACGCTCGTTGAGAAAAGCCACGGTACGCAGCAGGGTGGAATCGGTGAAATCGACGAAAACCGGGGTCTTTCGGTCGATGGTGAACACGCCTTCGGTCTGCTGGCAGAAGCCCGGTTGCGGCACGATGCTGATCTGCGGAGTCTCCTTTGGTGAAGAAGCGCAGGATGCGATCAGCACCAGGGTTGCAAGAATATAAGCGAGACGTCTGATCATTTTGCAAATACCTTTGTTACAACTTTTCCTATAGGCTTTCCGTTACGGAAACCGCGGGCCTTGATTACCGAGCCCCTGTCCACCATGAAGGGCTTGC
>CAMOIZ010000155.1 GCA_946616385.1 uncultured Bacteroidales bacterium
CCTCACGACGTGGTCGAGAATGCAGACCTCATGAAAGAAGGCCAGCACGTCGAAATGATGTTCGTGTCCGACGAGGAACGCTGCCTCACCTGCGAACTTCCTACCTATGTGACCCTTGAAGTTACATACGCAGAACCCGCAGTGAAGGGTAACACCGCTTCTACATCCGCCCTCAAGGAGGTTACCCTCGAGACAGGTGCGAAGATCATGGTTCCCCTTTTCATCAACCAGGGCGACGTGATCACCGTCAATACTACCGACCGTTCCTACGGCCAGAGAGTGTAATCCGCAGATTTGGAAAAAATGAATGGCAGCCTTCCGGGGCTGCCATTTGTATTATTGGACGCGTTCTATCTTGAACTGTTGTATCTGGTTTTTCTCATCGTTGCAGTAGACGAAAATCGTCACGAGATAGGTCTCTCCGCCGGCGTTGAGGTTGCCGAGCGCATATTTCATGTTGGCCCGGCCTGCCGTATAGGTCACCTCGAAGGATCTCGGAGTGTGAGAATCGAAGAAGTTGCTTATTATCTGACGTGCCTGCACCTTGCTCGAATTCCCTCCTTTGGCGAGGACGGTGATGTCGAGGTTGTCGGAAAACCAGGCGGAAAGCGCATCTACATTGCCCTGCGAGATGTACTTAGATATAGGTATGAAAACATCGTAATTCCCGTTCTGGGCCTTGGCTGCGGCTGCAGAGCAAAGCATCAGAAGCGATACGATGAAAACTTTGAATCTTAATTGCATACGCGAAGTTCTTTTGCAAATACTGCGCCAGATCATTATCTTTGCAGTCTATGAAAATAGTTCTTCTTACGGTCGGAAAGACAGATGTCCCCTGGGTGAAGGAGGGCCTGCAGCTGTATGCAGGCCGTCTGCAGCACTATGCCAGGTTCGAACTCAGGGAAATACCCGAACTGAAGAACGTTTCCTCGTTGAGCGAGGAGCAGATCAAGTCCAGGGAAGGCGCCCTGATTCTCAAGGAATGTGCCGGGATGGATGTTTTTCTGCTCGACGAGCACGGAAAGGAATACCGTTCCCTTGAATTCGCCGCATGGCTTCAGGAGCGCATGAACAGGGGCGGACGGGATATTTGTTTCGTGATAGGAGGCGCTTACGGATTCAGCCCCGATGTGTATGCGGCCGCTTCCGGAAAGTTGTCCTTGAGCAAAATGACGTTCTCTCATCAGATGGTGAGAACGATTTTTGCAGAGCAGTTGTACAGAGCGTTCACTATTATTAAAGGGGAACCTTACCATCACGAATGAACAGGCGCAGGATAATGGATATTATTGCGGGCTGCCTTCTTGCAGTCAGCATACTGCTGCTGGGCCTTTCCAGCCTGGGCAGTTATCCTTCCCGTCGTTCCGAGATCACCGCAAAGAAACTCGAGCGCAGGGTGAACCACCGCATGGCCGTGCTCGACCGTTACGTGGCACGCGCTCTGGAAGTGCCTTCCGATGAGTGGCTCGAATTTGGAGACCTCCCTTCAGACATGGTGATCTACCGTTATGTCGGAGACTCCCTTCAGAGCTGGTGCAACCGTTTTCCGGTAATGAACGACGACATTCATCCCGGAATGATACTGGATGCCCTGGCAAGCCCGCGTTCTCCTGCGAAATCGCTGCTTTCTTCAATTGGGAAAGAGGTGTCATTCTGCAACCTCGGGCCGAAGTGGTATCTCGCAAAAGCGGTCGACAGTCTCGGCATGCACATAGTCGCCGGCCTTGAAATCATCAATACCAATGCGGACGATACCATGCCCTACAACATCCAGCCCATTTCTTTCAGCGAAGGCCAGGAAGTGCGGGTCGGCGGAGTCCCGTTATTCAAGCTGGTATTTGATTCTCCCGGGCCTGTGATTGCGGTGAATCCGATCTTCTTGTTCCTCGCACTCGCCGTGTTCGTGCTCTGCGGATTCGTGTTTCTGTTCTCGAAACCTACTCTCGGAAGGTTCTGGATAGCCTTCATCCCGATATTCCCGATAATGGCAATCCTGCAGCTGTGGGGGAAAGGCATAGCGAATGAAATACCGATATTCTCTCCGGCGGTATATGCGGATTCGGGCATATTCCATTCCCTCGGCGCACATGTCAACTACCTGATTGCGATCATGCTGCTGGTGGGATTCATGTATGTCATCCGGCGCGATATCTTCCGCCGTCTGCACAGCCGTGGCTCGAGGATTGCCTGGACCGTTCTCATCTGCAGCATGGTGGTGGGGGTGATCACCTATACCGTGCTGGCCTTGAGGAGTATAGTCCTCAATTCCAACATCTCTCTGGAATTGTACAAGCTTGAGAACTTCTCTGCGGTCAGCGCCTTGATCATATTCTCCTACATCCTCCTGCTGACGGCGGTCATGATGCTGATCCAGATGCTGCGTCCCGTGCTGGTAAGGAAACCCGTGATCCGCATTTCGCTTTCGGTATTCGGGGCGGTGCTTTTCGTGTGCATCACCGCTTCGCTCGGCCTGAAAAAGGAACAGGCCAGCCTGGAAGTATGGGCGCGCAGGCTCGCCGTAAGCCGGGACATCTCCCTGGAAATGAGACTCCGGTCGGTTGAGGACCGTATCGCATCGGATCCCATAATCGCCTCGCTTTCAATCCTGGAAAACGGCGGGACGAGCATAAGCAACCGCCTTGCCGAGAGCTATCTGCGTCGTATCATGCAGAACTACGACGTGTCCGTTTCGCTGAAAGATGAAGATTTCGCCGTCCTGGCCTCTTCGGAACAGATAGATCC
>CAMOIZ010000156.1 GCA_946616385.1 uncultured Bacteroidales bacterium
TTTTGCATACAAGTCGTAAGTTCTTCTGACTATAGGATTTTCATAGCCAAGCCTCATCGAATCTGGCATTATCACCTACCCTTTCAAATACTCCACCGAAGCGGTATCTCCGGCAATCCAGACCACGTCGCCAGGTGCGAAAACGAATTCGGCGCGGGGGTTGATTATCATGTTGTCGCCGCGCAGGACGCTGATGACCATGCAGTTGGATTTCCGTATGTCGAGAGACTTGAGGCTCACGCCGCTCAGGAACGAGTCTTCCTTCACCTCTACGGGCTCGACGTTGAACTCCGACTTGTCTTCGGGCGCATCCGATATCGACGACTTGAACATCTCCCTCAGAGCCGCGAGCTGCTCTTCGGTTCCCACCGTCAGCAATTCGTCGCCGGGATAGACCTTCTCATTTCCGTTGGGAACTATTATGACATGGCTTCCGCGGGTAATCTTGACTATGTTCGCCCCGGACTCGTCGCGGATGGGTATCTCCTTGAGCATCATGCCGATGTATGACGAATCCGCCGATACCTTCAGTTTGTCGAGATGCACGTCATACCCCGCCATCTTGGCCTTGATGGAGGCGGTGATAGGAGCGTTTTTCCGCGCCTGGACTTCCTTGGCGTTGAGATTGTCGAAGAAGGTGTTCTCCATCGAAGCACTGCGCTCACGGACACGCGAGCGGGAGATGAAGAAGAAAACCACGCCTCCCAGGATCAGCAGCACGGCCGTCCATCCGGCAAGTTCAAAATGCGTGGAGATTACCACCAGCACGAAAGCGATGGCCAGGAAGAAGCGCCCGAGGAGCAGTCCCATGATCGGCCAGCTGTTCGACGACTTCGCCTTTATCAGCCGTTTGGCATACACGTCCGCACTCCCCTTGTTGACTGCAAGGCCGTAAAGCAGCGGAGACATGGCCGCAATCGTTACAACCACGGTGATCAGATTCTGAACGAACTTGCTCAGATTCGGAAGCAACCGTCCCACAAACGGCTCCAGCAGGGAGCGCGAAGCAATCATCAGTGAAAGCAGAATCACACTGTAAAGAAGTATGCGGATAAAGTAGGATGACAGAAGTTTGTGCCAGTCGCTGCGTTCGGCTGCAGACGAATTGCTGGTACGTTCCATCTGATTCAGGCGGTTCAGCATGCCATCCGGCATCTTTTTCAGAAGGAAGCTGTATGCCGGGCCTGCCAGCCTTATCATATATGGCGTGGTAAAGGTAGTAATGACGGAAACCGCCACGATAACGGGATAGATGAAGTCACGCATCACGCCCAGGGAAACACCTACGCTCGCGATGATGAAGCCGAACTCGCCAAGCTGAGCCAGACTGAAACCGGTATGCACCGAATTCTCAAGGCCGTTCCCGGTAAGCAGTATGCCAATGGCGCTGAAAACTATATGCGTAAGAATCACAAGCACGGCAATGAGGAGGATGATGAACCAGTTGCGCAGGATGACTTCCGGTGCAATCATCATACCTACGGACACGAAGAAAATGGCGCCGAAAAGATCCTTGATCGGACTTACAAGATGCTCGATATGTTCGCTTTCCATGGTTTCGGCGAGTATGCTGCCCATCACAAATGCGCCCAGGGCCGAGGAGAAGCCTGCTGCCGATGCGATTGAAACCATCGCAAAGCACAGGCCGATACTGACCAGCAGGAGGATTTCATCGTTAAGATACTTGCGCGCCTTCTTAAGCAGAGTGGGAATCAGATAGATGCCAACCACGAAAACCAGGATGATGAAGAACACCAGTTTGGTGAGTGCCCCCACCAGTTCACCTCCGGCAAACTGATTGGAAACGGCCATTGTGGACAGCAGCACCATCAGAAGGATTGCAATCAAATCTTCGACAACCAGCGTCCCGAAAACCAAACCGGCGTATGGCTTGCTCTTGAGGCCCATGTCATCATAGGACTTGAGCACCACTGCCGTGGAAGACATCGACATCAGGCCGGCCAGGAAGATACTTTCCATCACCGTCCAAGACAGGGCCTGGCCGACGATGAATCCTATCACGAACACTCCCACGAACTTGGTGCCTGCGGTCACGATCGCGCCGCTCCCGACTTTCAGCAACTTCTTGAAACTAAACTCCAGACCCAAGCCGAACATCATGAAAATCAAGCCTATTTCCGACCACTGATGCACTGCTTCGGCACTCGAGATGTTGAAGAAGAATTTGATGTGAGGCCCTATCAGGAATCCGGCGATTATATAACCAAGGATCAGGGGCTGCTTGAGAGCCTTGGAAATTATGGTAAATATACCTGCGGAAATGAGAATCACCGCAAGATCGCGCACAAGATTGAGTTCGTCAGACATTTATTCGCTGTATCCAATGAGTTTTACCGGGCCGAGAAGGCCGGAAGGCAAGAGCCTGTCGCCGGCGGTGTAGAAGCGGCGGACATTGGTGACGGGCTTTTCGCCACGCTGCCTGTCCCCTATCATACGGTTGACCCAGAGATTAGTAACATTCACTTCTATCGTATTCTCTCCCTCCTTCAGATAAGGGAGGATGTCGCAGGAGATGTATGGACTCCGCCAGAGGACGCCTGCATTGTGCCCGTTGATGACGACTTCAGCCATCACCCG
>CAMOIZ010000157.1 GCA_946616385.1 uncultured Bacteroidales bacterium
ATGGAATTCTTCTGCAAGCCCGGCACCGAGATGGAATGGTTCAAGAAGTGGAAAGAAGCCCGCATGAAGTGGCACAGGGCCCTCGGAATGGGCGATGAGAACTACCGCTTCCACGATCACGAGAAACTCGCCCACTACGCCAACGCCGCAACCGATATCGAGTTCAACTTCCCCTTCGGATTCAAGGAACTCGAAGGCATCCACAGCCGCACCGACTTCGACCTCGGCAACCACCAGAAACTCTCCGGAAAGAAGCTTCAGTACTTCGATCCCGAGACCGGCGAAAGCTACGTCCCCTACTGCGTGGAGACCTCCATCGGCGTCGACCGCATGTTCCTTACCGTGCTCAGCCACTCCTACAAGCAGGAAACCCTTGAGAACGGAGAGAGCCGCGTGGTGCTCAGCATACCCGCTCCTCTTGCTCCCGTCAAGGCCGCAGTCCTGCCCCTCGTTAAGAAGGACGGCCTGCCCGAACTCGCCCAGAAGGTGATGGATGAACTCAAATACGACTTCAACTGCCAGTACGAGGAAAAGGACAGCATAGGCAAGCGCTACCGCCGTCAGGATGCCATCGGCACCCCGTTCTGCATCACCGTCGACCATCAGAGCCTCGAGGACGGCTGCGTCACCGTACGCGACCGCGACACGATGGCCCAGGAGCGCGTCAAGATCGAAGACCTCCGCGCCATGATCGACAAGAAAGTCTCGCTCAGCAACCTGCTGCGGAATCTGTAATGACATCGTTCGCAGACATAGGAAAAAAGGAAGCCCTCAGACGTTTGTATGAGGGCTCTCCGTTCAAGCAGGCGGAGCCGGCCGCACACAAAGTGCTGTTGGAAGGAGTGGATTTCAACCTGGTTTACTTCCCCCTTAAACACCTTGGTTATAAAGCTGTTACAGCCGTAACAGGAGAGCTTTACTCCCAACTTCGTCACCCGGTGTCGCTCTCTGTCGTTCTCGGTGTAAGTGCCAAGCTCGACTACCCGCAGATCGAAGAAATCTGGACTGGAGTGAGCACCGCAGCCAAAGAACATGGCTACAAGAACGTGTCGCTCGACCTCAAGCCGTCGAAGAACGGGCTGTGCATCAGCGCAGCCGCCAGCGGAGAACGCCTCAAACTCACCGAAGTCCGCCGCCCCAAAGCGCAAAGCAAGGATCTTCTCTGCGTCAGCGGAAGGCTTGGTGCCGCCTATCTCGGAATGAGGGTGATGGAACGCGAACTCGAACGTTTCGACAAGGGAGAATCCGACCGGAAAGAATTGGAATCCTACAAAATGCAGGTGGCCGCCTACCTGAAGCCGGAACTGGATCCGGGAGTAGTGGCCAAACTGGAAGAAGCCGAAATCATCCCCTCTGCAGGGGTTTTGATTACCGACGGACTGGCCGATGCCGTCAAGCGGATTTCGGCACAGACGGGATTAGGCGCAAAAGTCTACGCCGACCGCATCCCCTTTGAAGGAAACTCTTTCGAACTGGGGAGAAAACTGGATCTGGACCCTGTGTCTGCTGCAATGAACGGGGGAGAAGATTATCAGCTTCTCTTCGTTGTCCCTATCTTGAAACTCGATAAATTCCGCCACGATTTCCAGACTTTCGACATCATCGGGCACCTTGCCCAAAAGGAGGTCGGCACCGTGCTGGTTACCCCTGAAGGCGTGGAACTTCCGCTCCGCGCCCAGGGCTGGAAGGAAGACGAAAACGAATAATTATCAAACATTTGCGTATATGAAAAAAATCTTTGCTACCATCGCTGCGATGCTTATGCTTGCATCTGCTGCAAACGCCCAGAGCGGCCTCGGCGGTCTCCTCGGAGGTATCTTCGGGGGAAACAAGAATACTGAAGGAAGCGTTGCCAACACAGCCGGAAACATCCTTGAATCCGTACTCGGAACCGTCATCTCCCAGAATGTGAACGTGAGCCTTCCCGGCACCTGGACCTATGCCGGCGTCGCATCTGCAATCGAGACCGAAAACACCCTGACAACCCTCGCAGCAGGCGCATACAAGGAGAAACTCGAGAGCAAGATGGACGGCTATCTCAAGAAGGTAGGCATCGTCCCCGGTGTCGCCACCATCTCCTTCAACAGCGACAATACCTTTACTATCGCAAGCTCCACCAAGACCATCGCCAGCGGCACCTATACCTACGAGAACAAGGTGCTCAAGATGAAGTTCGGAAAGGTCTACAACTATCTTTCCATGACCGGAACCGTCACCGCCTCCACCAGCGGCGCGCAGGTGCTCTTCGAGGCCGGCAAGTTCCTTGAATTCGCCAAGAAGGCCATCAAGGTCGTAGGTGCCGGCAAGGACAACTCCACCCTCAGCACCATCGCAGGTCTCTCCGACCAGGTCACCGGCCTCAAACTCGGCTTCGACATGAAGAAGTAAGGTATCCTATGGCAAGTTTTGTTCCCCTCGCCCGCCTTCGCTGAAGAGCGGGCGGTTTTTTTGTAGTTTCGCTGAATCAAAATAATTTGTTTATCTTTGAGAACATTATGAGAAGAGTGTTAACCATTTTTGTTCTCGTTGCCGGGGTGGTGTTTGCCAGCCCGGCAGTGGGGCAGACCGGCTGGAGGATTGGGTATATACGGCAA
>CAMOIZ010000158.1 GCA_946616385.1 uncultured Bacteroidales bacterium
ACGATGAAATGAACTTTCCCGATGTTGAACGAGTAGAAGGTGGGGGCGATGTCACGCGTGTAGCGGAACGCCTTGTTGAAATCTCCCACGGAATTCATGTCGTTGTCGTGGTTGCCCATCGTGTGGAAGAAGGTGACATCCTTGAAATTATTGTTCGCCGTTGCAAGGTAATCGGGGAAACAGTAACCGTTGGAATACCAGTAAAGGTCCCATGTCATGTCGCCGAGCGTAAGACAGTAGGGTGTGCCGGCCGCGTTCGAAATCGATGTGTTCAAAGTGTTCGCCACCTGGTTGAACTGACTGATGTCGTTGTTGCGGTTGGCGAGGTGCATGTCTCCCAGGACAAACATGGTGAAGTTGTCGTTGTCCACTTTCCTGAGTTCGAAATCCCTGCGGTCGACGGTGTTCACATTGTCGTTCACGGACTGGTGGAACTGGGGAAGTATGCCGTCGCGGGGCACTTCATAGCCGCTGGGGATTATGACGAAAACATAACTCCACTTCTTCTGGGAGCGCATTTGATAGATGCCGTTCTCATCGGTTTCGACTATGAGGTCTCCGTCCGATACCAGCACTCCCGGTATTCCCACACCGTCGCATTGCACGATTCCATAGATATTGGTGTCGGCATCCGGTTCGATCTTAAGGGGAGCTATGATCACAAGATCGAAGGCTCCTGCATAATTGTTTGCTCCATCCGCCTTCACATACAGTTTGTAATAACCGGACACAGTGCCTTTAGGAACGGAAAATGTGAGATGGTCTCCGTCCTTGAGATCGCTTATGGTGCAGGTGATGTCTTCTCCCGCAGCATTCCGAAGCACTATCCGGTCGTCTTTGGTGATGTTCGTGGTGCCTCGCAGTTGCAGTGTAATATCCTGCCCTTCTTCAATTTCGATGGACGAAGGTACTGTGATGTTGGTGGTTACAATTTTGACGGCTTCCTTCTGCGACTCCTTGCCACAAGCGAAGATAATGGTTGCTGCAAAAACCAGAATAAAAAATCGTTTCAGTGTCATATTCTGTCTGTATACGAGTACAAATGTAAATAAATTTCCAATTTATTGTTATCCCGGTTTAATCCTTTATTGTTATATTTGTAGAAAACCAATGACCATGTATCTTCTCGGCTACGATATAGGAAGTTCTTCGGTGAAGGCTTCTCTCGTTGAGGCGGAAAGCGGACGCACCGCCGCATCGGCGTTTTATCCCAAGACTGAAGCCCCTATACTGTCTGTTCAGCCCGGCTGGGCGGAGCAGAACCCGGATTCCTGGTGGGAATACCTGAAGCATGCCACGGCGGAAGTATTGTCGCAGGTGCCGGACGGAGCGAAGGTTGCCGCCATCGGCATTTCCTACCAGATGCACGGCCTCGTATGCGTAGGCAGGGACCTCAAGCCTCTGCGGCCGGCCATCATCTGGTGCGATTCCCGCGCCGTGCCCTATGGGAACAAGGCTTTTGAAGTTCTCGGAGCGGACTGGTGCCTCGCTCATCTGCTGAACTCTCCCGGTAATTTCACTGCCGCCAAACTCGCCTGGGTAAAGGAGAACGAGCCGGAGCTTTTCGAGAAGATATACAAGATAATGCTCCCGGGCGACTACATCGCCCTGCGCCTGACCGGAGATCTCTGCACCACGGTGAGCGGCCTTTCTGAAGGGATGATGTGGGATTTTGCGCAGAACCGTCCCGCGAAGGAACTGCTTGACTGGTTCGGATTCCCCGAAGACATCCTGCCCGGAATCCGGCCGACCTTCTCGGAGCAGGGCCGCCTGAGTGTCGCGGCTGCTTCCGAACTCGGGCTCAAGTCCGGCACGCCCGTTACCTACAGAGCGGGGGACCAGCCGAACAACGCGCTGAGCCTGAATGTGTTGAATCCCGGTGAGATAGCTGCCACCGCAGGCACTTCCGGGGTGGTCTACGGAGTGCTCGGCGAGGTAAACTACGACCCCGAGTCCCGCGTAAACACTTTCGCACATGTCAATCATACTGCGTCGGATCCACGCCTGGGAGTGCTGCTCTGCATCAACGGTACCGGCATACTCAATTCCTGGATACGGCGCAACATCGCCTTCGACGGCATGAGCTACCCCGGCATGAACGCCCTCGCCAAGGAATCTCCCGTGGGCAGCCGAGGAATCAGCATCCTTCCCTTCGGAAACGGTGCTGAACGCATGCTCGGAAACGCTGCCCCGGGTTGCAGTTTCCACGGCATCGACTTTAACCGTCATGGCCGCGGGGACATCCTCCGGGCAGCGCAGGAGGGTATCGTCTTCTCCTTCCAGTACGGAATGGAAATCATGCAGCAGATGGGCATGAAAATCGACCGCATACACGCAGGGAATGCCAATATGTTCCTGTCGGAGATATTCCGTGAAACGCTTGCCGGCGTGAGCGGCGCGACCATAGAACTTTACGATACCGACGGCTCCGTCGGCGCAGCCCGAGGGGCAGGTCTCGGCGCAGGCATCTACGCCACCCCTGCCGAAGCCTTCGGGAACCTGCAGCGGCTCGCCGTAATCGAACCCGCCACCGACCGCAGGCCCTATGAAGAG
>CAMOIZ010000159.1 GCA_946616385.1 uncultured Bacteroidales bacterium
GGTATTCACCGCGAACGGATCGTACGAACTGTCCACGGGCGGCCCCGGAGCGCTCTGCACGGGTCCCCGGTACTCCTCGAACGAATTCCCCATCTGCGGCATCTCCACCCGCCCCTCAGTATCGAAATCTATCCCCTCGCCGAAAGCATTCCGGCCCAAAGTGGCCTTCACGCAGGCGTAGATAGTCTGGAAGATGACCGCATCCTCCTCGAACTTGACCTCCGCCTTGGTAGGATGGATGTTCACATCCACCGCCTCCGGATCCACCTCCAGCCAGATGAAGTATGACGGCGTGTAGCCTTCGGGCAGATACTCCTCGTAGGCCTTCATGACCGCCTTGTGCAGATATGCGCTGCGGAAGAATCTCCCGTTCACGAAGAAAAACTGGTTAGCGACCGTCTTGTGCGCGGTGTCGGGACTTGCGAGGAATCCGCTCACACGCACCACCGATGTTTCGGCATTGATGTCGACCAGGTCCCCGGTCACGTTCGCTCCCATGAGGTCGAGCACCCTGAATTTCAGCGACTTGGCCGGGCGGAGGCGGAAGATGTCGCGCCCGTTGGAGACCAGCGAAAACCCTATGTCGGGTCTGGTGAGCGCTATGCGGGTGAACTCCTCCACTATGTGCTTGAGCTCGACGTTGTCGGATTTGAGGAATTTGCGCCGGGCAGGAGTGTTGTAAAAGAGATTGCGGACAAGGAAATTGCTTCCCGAAGGAGCAGCCACCGAACTGGTTTTCACAGCCGAAGGATCCGAAATGCTCACCTGCGTGCCGGTCTCGTCGGAAGGCCTGCGCGTCTTCAGCGTAACCTCCGCGACGGCAGCGATGCTGGCCAGAGCCTCTCCGCGGAATCCATAACTTGTAATATGTTGCAGATCAGCCGCTTCTGCGATCTTGGAAGTGGCGTGACGCTCGAAGCAGAGCACTGCGTCGGAAGGACTCATGCCCGCGCCGTCGTCGATGACCTGTATGCTGGTGCGGCCGGCATCCTTCACAATCACGTCCACCTGGGTAGCGCCTGCGTCCACGGCATTCTCCATCAATTCCTTGATGACGGATGCGGGCCGCTGCACCACCTCGCCGGCGGCGATCATGTTGGCGATGTTTGCCGGAAGAACTTTCAGCTTTCCCATTACAGCATCGAATAGAATTTTGCGATGAAATACAGTACGGCCACTATCAGCAGCAGCGTCACTATGCCGATTATGGTCTGGACGCCCTTCATGCGGTTGCGGGTCTGCTGATAGGCGCCGTCGCGGAACGCTCCGTGCAGATAGCTCCCGGGCACATATTCACCCTTGCCCTCCTCATCTTTGTGGTCGAGGCTGCCGTCGACGGCGCGGAATCTCCGCATCTTCTCGTCTTTATCTTTGTCGTAGTACATCGGTTTGTAGTTGAACATCCGATGCTCGTTATCGCCGAAAAAATTGAAAAAACCCATAGTTCACAAAAATACAAAAATATTTCCTTACTTTTGTGTTATGCAAATACGAATCGGACAAGGATACGACGTTCACGCCATAGCGGAAGGGCTCTCGATGTGGCTCGGAGGCATACAGATTCCCTCCGGAACAGGATTCGTGGCCCACTCCGACGGCGATGTGGCCATCCATGCCCTCTGCGACGCCCTGCTCGGCGCCGCCGCCCTCGGCGACATAGGCCTCCATTTCCCCGACAATTCCCCCCTTTGGAAGGGTGCCGACAGCAAAGACCTGCTTCGCCGCGTGGTCGGTCTCCTGGCCGAAAAAGGCTGGAAGCCCGGCAACGCCGACATCACCATAGCCCTGCAGGCCCCGAAACTCCGGCCTCACATCGACGCCATGCGTTCCACCCTCGCGCCCATCCTCGGGCTCGAAGAAGATGCAGTGAGCGTGAAGGCCACCACCACCGAACACCTTGGATTCGTCGGCCGCGGAGAAGGCTGCGAGGCCTGGGCGGTCGTAACAATCTACAAAGACTGAATATGGAAAAAGCGATAGTAGTAGTCGATGAAATTTACGGATTCCTTCCGGGAGGAGCACTTGCCTGCGGACATTCGGAAGAGGCCGTTGCAAACACGAAGGAGTTTATCGAAAAGCATCCCGGAGTGCCGGCGCTGTTCATCTGCGACCATCACCCCGCAGACCACTGTTCATTCGTGGAGCAGGGCGGTCCGTGGCCTCCCCACTGCGTTGCAGGGACCCGCGAGGCCGAGATTCACGACGACCTTCTGCCCTTCGTGCAGGAAGAGCTTACATTTTACAAGGGATGCGACCCGAAGGTGGAACAATACTCCGGGTTCGACGGCCGCAACGAGGCGGGGCAGAGTCTTTCGGAAGTCCTGCAACTCCTTGGAACAGAGGTGGTTTATGTTGTGGGGATAGCTACCGAATTCTGCGTGCGCGAAACTGCGCAGGACCTCCTGAAAGCCGGGTTCAAAGTCACCATAATCGAGGACTGCCTCGGCTGGGTCGACGCGGAAGGGCATAAAAAAACCCTTCCGGAACTTAAGTCGGAAGGGATTCGGATCAAGTAGTTGAAAA
>CAMOIZ010000160.1 GCA_946616385.1 uncultured Bacteroidales bacterium
TCGCCCCGGGCATCATCATCGCCAACGGAATCCCCGGAAAACCTCCGCCGGTTCCGACGTCCAGGAAGCTTGTTTCAGCACCCATAAGCTCGGAAGGGTAAAACAACTCAAGGTACTGCGCGATGGCGAGGGAATGGAGGATGTGATGGGCGAAGATGTTGTCTTCGTCCTTGCGGGAAATGACGTTGATACGCCCGTTCCACTCGCGCCAGAGAGCCACAGCCTGCGCGAAATCCTGTTCAGACGGAATCAGCATAGACCGTGAGCCTCCTCAAGTAAACAACCCAGTTCCTCGATGTCGCGGCAGATCAGCGACGGAGCGTGAGGCCACTGCCGGGCGACCTCGAGCGTGGTTTCTCCGCTGAGCACCAGCACCCCGAAAGCCCCCGCATTGTACGCACACTCGACATCGGTATAGATCCTGTCTCCCACCATTGCAATTTCTTCCGCCTCAAGGCCATAGCGATGCTCTATGCCCTCGATCATCGCAGGATCCGGCTTGCCTATGACGGTATCCGGCTTGCGCCCGGTTGCATACTCGATGCACGCGCAGAGCGAACCGCAGTCCACCAGCACGGTCGGCTGGTCGGTAGGACACACGCGGTCGGGATTCGTTGCGATGTAGGGTATCCCCTGCTGAGCCCACCAGCTGGCGCGGCACAGGCGGGAGTAGACAAGCGTAGGATCGAAAGCGACCACCAGCAGATCTGGCACGTCGTCGGCCGAGTCGGCAGTGCTGACGAATCCGGCCTCCTCGAACTGGCTGATCATCGAGGGCGTGCCAAGCAGGAAAAGTTTCCTGGCAGAAGGATAGTTCGCCTTGATGAAGTCGATGGTGGCAGGCACGGTGGAGTACATCTGCTTCTTGTCCGCCTTGATTCCCATTTTCGTCAGCTTCGCGAGATAATCTTCCAGCGAACGCGTCGGATTGTTGGTGAGGAAGGAGTAGCCTATGCCCATCTTCCCGAGTTTGGCAAGGAAGTCGAGGGTGAAAGGGAATATGGTGTTGCTCAAGTAGATGGTGCCGTCCATGTCGAGGGCTACATGCTTGATCTTGAGCAGTTTGGATTTAAGTTCTTCAGTCATTCTTCGCGAAGTTTTCGGTGAATTTGCGGGAGCGCTCATATCCGTCGCGGGGAGCGGTCCACATGAGGAGGAAGATTATGGCGCCGACCACACCTACGCAGAGGAAGGTGATGAACACCGCACGCCAGCCGAAGTGATCCGCGATAAGGCCGACGCCCAGGGCGGAGAGGGCCGAACCGACGTATCCGAGTATGCCGGTAAGACCGTTGGCGGTGGCGGATGCTTCCTTGGTAGCCTGGTTGGCGGCACCGATGCCTATCAGGGCCTGAGGGCCGTAGATGCAGAATCCGGCGAGAGCCAGCACGACGGTGGAGAGCACAACGGGCATCTCTACCAAGGCGAAGAACCCGAGGAAGATGACGGATCCTATCATCGAGAAGAGGCACATGCGGTGCGCGCGGCCCTTGAAGATGGCGTCGGTAGCCCATCCGGCGAAGATGGTGCCGAATACGGCGGTGAGCTCAAAGACAGCCACCGACCAGGCAGCTCCCTGAATGTTCATTCCGCGGTCTTCGGTGAGGAACTTGGGCCCCCAATCGAGCACGCCCATGCGGAGCACGTATACGAAAATGTTGGCAAGTGCGTAGAGAACAACCCACTTGTTGAAGAATACCATGTGCTTGAGGAAAGCGCCGTGTGCACCTTTCTTGCCCTCGGTAGCCTCCTTGCCGGTGTGGGTTTCCGCTATTTCGGGGAGACCTACGCTCTGGGGAGTATCCTTCAGGCCCGTAAAGCAGAGGAACGCTCCGCCGATGGCGACGATGGCAGGGATGATGAAGCACCAGCGCCATGCTCCGTAATGCGAAGCGTAGGCCATTATGCGCGAGGTCTGGTCGGCGGCGGGGAGTTCATCCCAACCTTTTATGCTTGCGGCAAGATTGGAGGTAATCTTGGCCACTATACTGCTGTCGCCGGACATGTCGGCTCCCAGATTTGTCATCAGCAGACCGCACACAACCACGGCGCAGAAAGCGCCGATGGAGTGGGAGGTGTTCCAGATACTCATCTTGGTGGCAAGTTCGCCCGGCGCGATCCACTGCGGGAGCATGCGGGCGCAGGGAGGGAATCCCATTCCCTGGAAATACTGGTTCAGCACTATGGTGATGCCCATCACGAGAATCAGTGTATTCACGAACTGCGGGCCTTCATGCACTCCTGTAATCCAATAACTTACATCCACCCCGAAACCGAAGCAGATGTTCGCTGCGGCGCAAAGGATCAATCCTATGCCCATGAAGGTCTTGGGACTCACCCTCTCCACCACGAAGCCGTTCATGAAGCGGCTGAATCCGTAGATCAGCGAACCGATGGCTATCACGATTCCGAAGCTGGTGTTGGAAATGCCATATTCGGCCGTGAGTCCCGGCATGGCGATCGAGAAGTTCTTTCTTACAAAATAATAGATGGCATAAACCACCATCGACACGATGATGGTGC